>CAUORV010000036.1:0-9760 GCA_963507085.1 uncultured Atopobium sp. | reverse complement strand
CGTAGGTGCTTGCGAGGACAGGATGTTTGTTTAAGGATAGAGCTAGATGTTTCGCTATCTTTTAGGGTGAAATCCTCAATCAATAAATGAATGGATGCATATGAAGCTTGCGATTAAAGAAATTGTTGATAAAAATGAGAAGACAACAATAGCTCAAGATATTCTGAATGATTTACCAGAATGGTTCGGGATGCCAGAAAGCACCAAGAACCGTTCCTAGCATGTTTTATTCATGGTGAAGCAGTTGGTTTTATTGTGTTGAATGCTACGAGTAAAGACTGTGCAGATATTTTTGTAATGGGAGTTAAGAAAAAATATCACCACAGAGGAATTGGAACAAAGCTCAATATAGCTTATGAGGCTCTAGCAAAACGGCTTGGATATACATTCTCCCAGGTAAAAACAGTGGCGATGGGACATTACAAGGAGTATGACGTAACCAATCAGTTTTATATTTCTTTGGGTTATAAAGAGTTGGAATGTTTTCCAACCTTATGGGATAAATGGAATCCTTGTCAGATTTATATAAAGTGCATTTGACGCACAGTCACAAAAAGGCAGTTCGAGGTAGGCTGCCTTTTCTGTTTTTCATGAGAATGAAATGGCCCACCGCATTTCAGGACGCATTGCGTAGCCTTGGGTGGGCGCTGATGGATTAACTATAAACCAAATAGCAAGATTGCCTAGAGTAATGAATCGGAAACTGCAAATTCTCTATAGCAATCTCTTCTATTCATTTTCGCAGTTTACGAGCAGAGTTTGGACATCAGAGCGTTTCTCGCTAGCCAAGATTTGATTAAGTTGCGACGTATAAACGCGCCGGTAGATCAGCTGTTGCGTAAAAGTTTTGCGGGGTTGGGACTCGCGCTGTTTGCGGGCGTGGCTTGGCGTATAGTTATAGAGTTACAAGAAGAAATATTGGCGTGATACAAGGCGTTTTTACGCCGAGAAGAGTGTTTATGCTTGCTATAAAAAATGAAACAAACGTGGTGCTTGCGGTTGATACGTCAACGGACATGTTGGCATGCACGGTCGCACGTCTGACCAGGCGCGATGCCGCTGCGGCGGGCGCAGACGGCGGGTTCGACGTAGAGGTGCTGGCGTCCACAGATCACCTGTGCCGTCGCCAGGCAAACGTGGAGCTTGTGGGTTCGGTCCAGGAGGCGCTTGACGCTGCTGGCCTAATTATGGCCGACGTTGACGCTGTTATCGCAGGTAGAGGACCTGGTTCGTTCACGGGAGTCCGCATTGGCGTGGCTACCGCAAAAGGCATTGCGTGCGGCTCTGGCCTGCCACTTTACGGCGCAAGCGCGCTTGATGCCATGGCGTTCAGCGCGTGGAAGGCGGGCGTGCGCGGCACCGTTGGTGTTGTTGCAGACGCCATGCGCGGCGAGGTCTATCCGGGTATCTACCTGCTGGATGACGCTGGAGCACATAGAACCTTCCCGGTAGAGACCGTCCTCAAGGCAGACGCTTGTGTGGAGGAGTGGTCGAGCAGGACTGATAAGGACCAGCTCACGCTTACAGGCAATGGCTTATTGAAGTACCGTGAGCGTTTTGAGCGCGCGGGTTTCTCGACATACACCGATGAAGCAACGTGGTTCCCAACAGGAGAAGGCCTGGTACGAGCGGTGTGCATGCCCGAGTATCAGCAGGCGGGCGAGGGTGATCCGGCGCTGGTGCTGCCCATCTACACGCGCCTTTCTGATGCGGAGGAGTCGGAGCGCAAGCGTTTGGGCCTGAAGGAGCCGGCAACGGTGGCTTTGACCGGCGTGGATGATGCGCTGGCCGATATTCACCTGCAGCTTCGTCCGATGACGGTGAACGATCTGGATCAGGTGGCGGAGCTTGAGGCGGTAACGTATGCTGATGCTGCGCATTCGGCCTGGTCAAAGCAGGCGTTCTATGACGAGCTTTCGGGCGTTGGTCGTAGCTGGTGGCTAGCTCATGATCGCGGAACGGTTATTGGATTTGCGGGCGGTCGTCTGGCAGGTGCCCAGTTTGAGGTGGAAGAAGTGGTGGTTGCGCCTGAGCGTCGTCGCCAGGGAATTGCATCCAAGCTGGTAGAACGCGTGGCGTACGATGCCCAGATGTTGGGTGCGTCTACGATTACCCTTGAGGTGGAGGAGGATAACGCTCCAGCTCAGGACGCATACAGCAAGCTGGGATTTGCTGAGGTTGGTCGTCGCCCGGGATATTACGGTCCAGATTGCGCGGCGCTTTTGATGACGGCGCAGCTGCCTTTGGCGGTTGGCGCTGGCTTTGAGGCCAGAAACCCTGAACCTCACGCATCAGTGCGTCCGTGGCCTATTGTTGCAGGTGAGCGCTCTAAAGAAACGCTTGCGGCACTGCGCGAGGCGGGGGATTTGATTCTTAGCCTGGAGTCCTCGTGCGACGAGACTGCCATGTGCATTATGGATTCACACGGTGTGGTCTGCGCAAACGTTGTTGCAACTCAAATTGACTTCCACGCTCGCTTTGGCGGCGTCGTGCCCGAGATTGCTTCTCGCAAGCACACCGAGGCTATTGTGGGTCTTTTCGAGGAGACCATGGCCCGCGCGGGCGCGCACTTTGGTTGCGACACGCTGGTGCCGTCTGACCTGGCCGCTGTTGGTGTTACTGCAGGTCCAGGCCTTGTCGGCGCGCTTGTTGTAGGCGTGGCGTTTGCCAAGGGCTTCTGCGTGGCCACTGACCTGCCGCTTATTCCCGTTCATCACCTGGAAGGCCACCTGCTGGCCAACCTGTTTGAGACGCCGGACCTGGAGCCGCCATTTGTGGCCAGCCTGGTCTCGGGCGGCAATACTATGCTGGTACATGTACGTGCCTGGGGAGATTACGTGGTCCTGGGCTCCACCATTGACGACGCCGTGGGCGAGGCCTTTGACAAGGTTGCTAAGGCGCTTGGTCTCGGCTATCCAGGTGGTCCCGTAATCAGCAAACTTGCAGCTCAGGGCAATCCTAAGGCCATTCACTTCCCGCGCGCAATGATGCACAGCGGCGACTATTCCTTTAGTTTATCCGGCCTAAAGACCGCTGTTATCACCTACATTGAGGGCGAGAATCGCGCTGGTAGAGCAATCAATCTGCCCGATCTGGCTGCTTCGTTTGAGCAGGCTGTTATTGACGTACAGGTTGCAAAGGCTAAAACTGCTGTTGAGGAGACGGGCGTCTCCGATTTCTGCGTGGGTGGCGGCGTAGCAGCAAACCCCGCACTGAGAGCTGCATATAAGGAAACCTTTGGTCGTATGGGCGTTCGAGTGACGGTACCTCCGATGTCGGTTTGCGGCGACAACGCCGCAATGATTGCCGTCGGAGCACTTCGTAGCTACCGTACACAGGGTTTCTCGCCATTGACCTTGGACGCAAACCCCAACGCGCAACTGGGATCGTGGTCGTCGGATGCGGCACCCGTTGTCCCAAGCGGCATGTAAGGAGGCCATTTTGCAAGACGGATTCATCAAAGTTGCAAGTATCACGCCGCGCGTCCGCGTGGCCGACGTGGCGTTTAACGTGGAGAGTTGCCTGGCTGCCATCGAAGAAGCCGCAGGTAATCGCGGCGCCAAGGTGGTCGTGCTGCCCGAGCTCTGCATCACGGGCTACACCTGCGAGGACCTGTTCTGGCAGGATGCGCTCCTGGACGCAGCCGAGCGTGGCTTGGTTTCCATTGCCGCCCGCACGGCCGACGTTGATGCGTTGTTGCTGCTAGGCCTGCCTGTTCGCGTAGCTGGCAAGCTCTACAACTGCGCCGCCGTTCTCTTTAGGGGAGAGCTTTTGGGCCTGGTGCCCAAGCGCTACGTGCCCATGTACAACGAGTTTTACGAGGGCCGACACTTTGTTTCTGGCCCCAAGACCGTTACCAGCGTGGACTTTGGCCTGCTAGGCGAGGTGCCGTTTGGCACCAACCAGCTGTTTGCGTGCGACACCATCCCTGAGCTGGTCGTGGGCGCGGAGATCTGCGAGGACCTCTGGGTGCCCATGCCGCCGTCAAACGCGCACGCCGTTGCCGGCGCCACGCTAATCTGCAACTTGTCCGCGTCGCCCGCGCTGGCCGGCAAGTCCGCGTACCGTCGTCAGCTGGTTGCGCAGCAGAGCGCGCGTCTAATCTGCGGCTACGTTTACGCCAGTGCAGGTGAGGGCGAGTCTACGACCGATTTGGTTTTCTCGGGCCATGATCTTGTTGTCGAGAATGGCCGTGTGCTCGCCGACTCTGGCGTGTTTGGCGAGGGTATTGCCGTGTCCGAGATTGACGTGCTGTCGCTGGCGGCTGACCGCAGGCGCACGTCGACGTTTGAGGTTGCCCCAACGCCAGAGGATTACAAGCATCTGACCACGTATTTCTCGCTGGAGTTTGACGGTGAGGGTGACGTGGGCACTGTGGGCGCCGCAGGTCGCAGCCACGAGCACGACGCCGCAGGTGCGCACGACGCCGCAGGTCACGGCCACGAGCACGGTCACGGCGAGGGCAGCGAGCTTGCAATTCGCACGTCGCTGACCAGGTACGTTGATCCGCATCCGTTTGTGCCCGCGATGGATAACGCTCGCGCAACTCGCTGCGAGGAGATTCTGTCAATTCAGGCTCACGGTTTGGCTTCAAGGTTGGCGCACACCGGCTCTGACCATGCGGTTATTGGCATTTCGGGTGGACTTGACTCTACGCTGGCTCTTCTCGTCACGGTGCGCGCTTTTGACCAGCTAGGATATGACCGTTCGGGCATTGTAGCTGTGACGATGCCGGGATTTGGTACCACGGACCGCACGTACACCAACGCGATTGAGATGGTGCAGTCACTTGGCGCAGATTTGCGTGAGATTTCTATTGTCGATTCCGTGCTGCAGCACTTCGCTGACATTGGCCACGACCAGGACGTTCATGACGTTGTGTACGAAAACTCTCAGGCTCGCGAGCGTACGCAGATCTTGATGGACGTTGCCAACCAGGTGGGCGGCATGGTTATTGGCACGGGCGACCTCTCTGAGCTGGCGCTTGGTTGGGCAACGTACAACGGTGACCAGATGTCTATGTACGGCGTAAACGCTTCGGTACCAAAGACGCTGGTCAGATACCTTGTTGATTACTGCGCCGACTCGTATGAGGAGCAGGGCGAAGACGAGATTGCTCACGTTTTGCGAGACGTTCTGGATACACCGGTTTCTCCTGAGCTGCTGCCAACTGCAGCTGACGGTTCTATTGAGCAGAAGACGGAGGACCTGGTTGGCCCTTACGAGCTGCACGATTTCTTCTTGTTCCACGTGCTTCGTCATGGAAGTGGTCCGCTCAAGGTTCTGCGTCTTGCCGAGCGCGCATTTGGTACGGGCACTGACCAGGAGATTTACGACCACGAGACCATCGTTCGCTGGCTGAAGGTGTTTTACCGCCGCTTCTTCTCGCAGCAGTTCAAGCGCTCGGCGATGCCTGATGGACCAAAGGTTGGCTCGGTCTCGCTTTCTCCGCGCGGCGACCTGCGCATGCCATCCGACGCTTCTAGCTCGCTTTGGCTCTCTGAGTTAGAGAGCTTGGACGCATAGTTTGCGGTTTGCCGGCGCAAGGCGACGTGATGACATTGATGTAAACCAATGGTGCAAATGCGCTTCTGCATCAAATGATGACGCTCAGTACCCGGCTATTCATGAAAATGAATAGCCGGGTACTTTTATGCAGGTCAATTGTTACTGCGAGTGGGGAAGAGGCGATTTTGCCCTCAAAATGGCCCTCAAGTGGTAAAAAATGCGTTTAGTTGGGGATTACAGAAATAGTGTGATTCTATGCATCAAATCTACCTGCTGTTTTGTTTCGGACAAATAATCAGAAATCTGGATAGAATTTGTTACCTGGTAAAATGTAGGTGCAATTTTTCTGAATACTCCATTTCATCCCCAACTAAACGGATTTTTTACCCAAATTGGCCCCTGTCAAAAAGGTGCTCATTTTTCCTATGCAAAAACGCGCATATCACTAGCAGAATATGCACGCAGCAAAAATTTACGCCGAAAATTATGCTAATGGTAAGAAAACGCGGGTCAATACCACTCGGCGTGCGCACCCGCCGACCGCAAGCTACGCTTACCAGCAGCTCAGCGATGCCGTTCACTTGCTCGCCGCCTGCATCCCGTCCGCATACCGTCTGCGCCCCGGCCGCACCTACCAGACAGCGTATAACCGTTGACGGCTTATACTGCACGCCTACAGAAAATCTAAGTCGGTTTTGTAAGATTTTCGCGATATTTCGTATAAATTGTTTTCCCGTGTGGAATAACTAATAGCGTTGGAAAAGGGCGCTTGGCGCCAATATCGGGCTTAGCCCGAAAGGGAGGTTTTCATTATGAATTTGAAGCCACTTGGAGATCGTGTTCTGGTAAAGCCTGCTCCAAAAGAGGAGAAGACATCCTCTGGTCTCTACATTGCATCCGCAGCTCAGGAGCTCCCTCAGCGCGGTGAGGTCCTCGCAGTTGGAACTGGCAAGCTTGATCAGAATGGCAATCGCATTGCTCTTGATGTCAAAGTCGGCGACCAGGTATTTTACGGCAAGTTCGGCGGCACCGAGGTCAAGGTAGACGGCGAGGAGCTCCTGCTTCTTCGTGCTGACGACATCCTTGCAGTCCTCGAGGACTAATCGCTCGCAGCTTGTTCGCTCTCGGCGCGTACGCTCGCAGCTTGTTCGCTCGCTGCCCGCTCGCAGCTCGTCCGTTCGCTGCCCGCTCGCTGCCTGCTCGTTCGCAGCTAGTTCGTTCGCAGCTTGTTTATTAACGTGTAAATTCAGCTATTTTGGAGGAATACCATGGCTAAAGATATCGATTTTGGCACCGACGCTCGTGCCAAGCTTGCTAAGGGCGTAAACACCCTGGCAGATGCCGTAACCACCACTCTTGGACCTAAGGGTCGTTACGTTGCACTGCAGCGTTCTTACGGCGCACCAACCATCACCAACGACGGCGTCTCCGTTGCTCGCGAGATTGAGCTCAAGGACCCAGTAGAGAACATGGGTGCTCAGCTGGTCAAAGAGGTAGCAACCAAGACTAACGACACCGTCGGTGACGGTACCACCACCGCAACCCTGCTTGCACAGGTCATCGTTAACGAGGGCCTCCGCAACGTTGCTGCTGGTGCAAACCCAATCGCAATTCGCCGCGGTATCGACAAGGCCGTTGAGGCTGTTGTCGCTCAGATGAGGGGCATCGCTAAGGAGGTCTCAACTAAGCAGCAGATTGCTTCCGTTGGTACCATTTCCGCAGGTGACCCAGTCATCGGTGGCAAGATTTCCGACGCTATGGACGTTGTCGGCAAGGACGGCGTCATCACCGTTGAGGAGTCCCAGACCTTCGGCATCGACATCGACACTGTTGAGGGCATGCAGTTTGACAAGGGCTACGTTTCCCCTTACTTCGCAACCAACAACGAGACTCTTACCGCTGAGCTGGACAATCCTTACATCCTGATGACAGACAACAAGATTTCCTCCATCCAGGACATCCTGCCTATTCTTGAGGCAGTCCAGAAGCAGGGCGCACCTCTGCTCATCATGGCTGAGGACGTCGACGGCGAGGCTCTGACCACCCTCATCCTCAATAAGCTCCGCGGCGTTCTGAACGTCTGCGCAATCAAGGCTCCTGCATACGGCGACCGTCGTAAGCGCATGCTCGAGGACATCGCTGTTCTCACCGGCGGCCAGGCAGTCATCAAGGAGCTCGGCGTCAATCTCAACGAGATCAGCGCAGAGATGCTCGGTCGCGCTAAGTCCGTCAAGGTCACCAAGGAGACCACTACCATCGTTGGTGGCGCAGGCTCCAAGGAGGCAATCGACGAGCGCATCGCTCAGATCAAGGCTGAGATTGAGAACACCACTTCTGACTTTGACCGCGAGAAGCTCCAGGAGCGTCTTGCTAAGCTTGCTGGCGGCGTTGCAGTCATCAAGGTTGGCGCAGCTACCGAGGTTGAGCTCAAGGAGATCAAGCACCGCATCGAGGACGCACTTCAGGCAACTCGTGCAGCTGTCGAGGAGGGCATTGTCGCAGGTGGCGGCGTCTCCTTCCTGGCTGCATCCTCTGTCCTGGACAGTGTCCAGACCTCTGACGCAGACGAGAAGATCGGCGTCGAGATCATCCGCAAGGCACTTGAGGCTCCAGTCCGCACCATCGCTAACAACGCTGGCTTCGAGGGCAGCGTAGTTGTCGAGAAGATCAAGGCACTCCCAACCGGCCAGGGTCTTGACTCCGCTTCCGGCCAGTATGGCGACATGATTGAGATGGGCGTTCTTGACCCAGTTAAGGTCACCCGCACCACACTCCAGAATGCAGCTTCCGTTGCATCCCTCATCCTCATCACCGAGGCAACTGTTTCCGAGATGCCAAAGGACACCACCATCGAGGAGTCCATTTCTCGCGCAGCTGCTCAGGGCGGCCAGGGCGGCATGTACTAATCCGCACCTTCGGGTTACTTCAATCGGGTCCAGCCTTCCGCTGGGCCCGATTTTTTCTACCGTCACGACAACTTGGCGAGAAACCCGTCTTGTCGTAACTGCAACGTTTCCCGCTCAGCGTCCATTAATCGAAATCGTATGAATGTGGCGTCATTTGAGCGGAATTATTGGTCGCTACAGGTTAAAATGTTTATTTGCGACTACGCTCGGTCTATGCGACCAGCTCACATACTTGAACCATCAGCCACGCGCAAAGGAGAGGAGGCACCATGGCTCAGAACCAGAATGGTAACGAGGAGCGAGATTTTCTCGACGACCTCATTGATATCCAGGACTCGCTGCAGGTGCTTTCCAACCCGCTCGACGCGCTGATGGGAAGTCTGTCTATTGACCCAAATACGGACAAGCCGTTTGAGCCAATGGACTACAAGGAAATCCCCTGGTCAAACGCCAATCGCTGCCTGAGATGCGCCTCCGGAAAGGCTGAGGCATGCTCTCGCTGCTTGGACGTTTGCCCAGCTAACTGCATTGATATCCATAACCAGTCCGTACGCATCGACGACGAGGCCTGCCTTCAGTGCGGTCTTTGCGTTGCCGCGTGCCCAACCGAGACGTTCAACACGCGCCGCCACACGTCCCGCATGCTGTATGACCAGGTAGCTCGCGCAGCCTCCGCGTACGAGCAGTGCTACATTACTTGCACGCGCGCGCTGGCGAGAAAACCTGAGGGCAACGAGATTTGCCTGCCCTGCGTGGGTATGCTCTCTGCCGACATTTGGTTCTCGATCCTTACGGACTTTGACAACGTGAGTGTTTACCTGCCGCTGGGCATTTGCGACCGTTGTCGCACCACCACCGGCGAGGAGGCATATACTCAGGCCATCGCTACCGCCGAGGAGTGGACGGGCGCCACGGTTGGCCTCGAGGTCGACGGCAACAACCTCAACCACAATTTCACGCGCGCCTACATCCGTTCGCAGTTCATCTCCAACGCGATGAACGGCGCAGAACGCCTGGTATCTGCATCGACACCAGTCCTTGCGGGCGCCAAGGCAATTGCCGACAGCATCAACAATCATGCTCGCTCCCTGGATAAACTCCAGACGCAGCTAGATGACGTGATGGGCCTGCGCACTACTGACATGAGGCAGTCCATGCTGACGCAGGATCGCCGTTTGGTTATGGGCGCGCTCCAGCACGATCCAGACCTTGCTCCATACGTGAAACTTGAGGCTCCTATCTGGGATTCCAGTAAGTGCACGGTCTGCGGCGACTGCAAAAATACGTGTACTACGCATGCTATCAACATCGACGAGCGCGGCAAGCTGACCATTAAGATGCCGTTC
>CAUORV010000035.1:0-9760 GCA_963507085.1 uncultured Atopobium sp. | reverse complement strand
GACGCTGCTGGTAGGGAGGTGTCACATGGCTAATCGCGCAGGAGGAGCACGTCCTAAAAATATCGGACATACCATCAGGCTTTTTGTTTCGTATTTAGGACATGCAAAAAAACGCCTTATGTTAGTGGCACTTCTTGTTTCTATCAGTGGTTTAGCAGCGCTTCTTGGTACCTACATGATTAAGCCTGTTGTTGCAGCTGTGGGCAGAGGAGACGTTAGCGCATTTACCAACCTTGTTGTGTTTACGGCGGTTGTATACGCAATTGGAGCTCTTACCAGTGTTGGCTACACGCAAATTATGGTTCGAGCTGCTCAGAGGATTGTCTTTGACATTAGACGAGACCTTTTTGAGCGTATTGAGTTGCTACCACTGAGGTTCTTTGATCAGCGCACGCGTGGCGATATTATGAGTTTCTTCACAAATGACGTGGATACTATCTCAGAGGCACTGAACAACAGCTTTGCCAATCTTGTTCTAGCGTTTATTCAGATGGTTGGTACGCTTGTGTTGCTCATTGTCCTCAACTGGCAGTTGACGCTCATTACGGTTCTCTTTGACGTTTTGATTGTGATATATGCACGTTATGCCAGTAAGCGCTCTGCCAAGCATTATTCTGTACAGCAAAAGAGCCTTGGCGTTCTTAATGGCTTTGCAGAAGAGACTATCTCTGGCCTCAAAGTGGTTAAAGTTTTTAATCACGAGGACACTAACTTTGCTGATTTTCAAAAGGTCAATGACGAGTTACGGCACTCTGGAACAAGTGCTCAGGGCTACGCAGCCACTATGGTCCCTATCACGGTTTCATTGACGTATATCAATTACGCTGTGGTCACCGTGGTTGGCGCTCTACTTGCCGTAAACGGACACGCGGATGTTGCAAGTCTTGCATCCTACCTGGTCTTTGTTCGCCAGGCAGCCATGCCGTTTAACCAGTTCACACAGCTCTCCAACTTCCTGCTTACCGCTCTTGCCGGCGCTGAGCGCATCTTTGCGGTTATGGAAATGACTCCCGAGGTTGACGAAGGCAAGGTTGACCTGGTCCGCATTAGTGGTTATGAGTCAGGAGAAGAATCCTGGGCATGGGTCACACCATCTGGCGAGAAAACCCCTCTTGCTGGAGACGTTCGCTTTGATGATGTCACCTTTGGATACGACGATGATCAGACGGTTCTTGCAAATCTCACGCTGTTTGCAAAACCTGGCCAGAAGATTGCGTTTGTTGGCTCAACCGGCGCTGGTAAAACAACTATTACCAACCTCATTAACCGCTTCTACGATGTTCGTAGCGGAACCATCACCTACGACGGCATTCCAATCAATGACATCAAGAAGTCTGCACTAAGGTCCTCCCTGGGCATTGTTTTGCAGGACACACATCTGTTCACGGGTACCATTGCGGACAATATTCGTTTTGGTAAGTTAGACGCCACTGATGACGAGGTTATTGCTGCAGCAAGGATTGCAAACGCGGATAAGTTTATTCGTCGTATGCCACGAGGCTACAATACCGTACTTACCTCTGATGGCGCTAACCTTTCCCAAGGTCAGCGACAGCTTCTGGCAATTGCACGTGCTGCTATTGCTGATCCTCCCGTGCTTATCTTGGACGAGGCAACCTCCAGTATTGATACGCGTACTGAGGCACTTATCGAGAAGGGCATGGATGCCCTAATGGCAGGCCGTACTGTTTTTGTAATTGCTCACAGACTGTCTACAGTTCGCAACTCTGATGCCATCATGGTTCTGGAACATGGTCGCATTATTGAGCGCGGTACTCACGATGAGCTTATTGCTAAACGTGGAGAGTATTATCAACTGTATACGGGATCGCGCGAGCTGGAGTAGGGGCATTTTATGTTTGAAGCGTTAGCTGTGGCTCTTGGTGGAGCTCTGGGTAGTTTAGGTCGCTGGCAGTTGGGAGTCCTCTTTAAACAGTGGATTCCTAACCTGCCAGTTGGTACGTTTGCTGCAAATGTTGTTGCAGGTTTGATTATTGGCCTTGTAACAGGTCTTGATCTTGCAAGTCCACTTCAGCCACAGGTAAAGCTATTCTTAGCCGTGGGCCTTTGCGGAGGACTTTCGACTTTCTCGACCTTCTCAAATGAAACCCTTACCTTTATTCAAGCAGGTAATTGGACTGCTGCAGGTGTGAACATTGCAGTTAATGTTATAACGTGCCTGGTTGCTGTGTTTATTGGATTGAAATTATCAAATATAGCTACCGTATAAGTGCGACATTAAAAGACGGAGCTGCAATGTAGCAACTCCGTCTTTTTGTAATACAAGTTAAATAACTAAATAAACTTATTTTGCTTTGCCCTGGTTAGCAACAGCGTTAATCTTTGCCTCGATGACAGCTGGATCGCCAATATAGTGCTTGTCTACAATGTTCCAATCCTTGTCAAAGGTGTATGCGCAAGGAATGCCAGTTGGGATGTTAACCTCAAGAATCTCTTCTGGAGTGAGGTGCTCAAACTGCATAACAAGAGCGCGAAGGCTGTTGCCGTGTGCAGCAATAAGAACACGCTTACCTGCCTCAAGCTGTGGCTTGATCTCCTGCTCAAAGTAAGGCCATGCGCGTGCAATGGTGTCCTTCAGGCACTCGGTGTAAGGAAGATCCTCTGCTGGAACATCGCGGAACATTTCCTGAACGTGAGGATCGCGCTCGTCGCCTGGCTCAAGAGCTGGTGGCTGAACATCAAAGGAACGACGCCAAATCTTTACCTGCTCCTCGCCGTGCTCAGCAGCTGCATCAGCCTTGTTGAGACCCTGAAGTGCACCATAGTGACGCTCGTTCAGACGCCAGGTCTTATGAACAGGAAGCCAGTTACGGTCAAGCTCATCAAGAACATGATTCAGAGTGTGAATAGCACGCTTGAGAAGAGAGGTGTAGCAAACATCAAAGTCATAGCCAGCCTCTTTGAGAGCACGGCCGCCAGCTGCTGCCTCCTCGTGACCAGTCTCGGTAAGGTCAACGTCAGTCCAACCAGTGAACAGGTTGAGCTTGTTCCACTCAGACTCACCGTGGCGAACAATAACAAGGTGCATGTACTGATCTTCAGCCATTAGGCTTCCTTTCTACGCGTCAAACTTTGTGCACCATACGTGGTAAACACCAAGTTTTAAGCAATACTTTACATACAGAAGCAAAGCATAAAACGCTTGCGTCTCATATTCTACCGCACACCGAAAAATACGTGCGAATCAATGCTAAAAAGATTTTGCATATCGCGTGTGCCAACTTTGACTTAGAGCGCAGTTCTCAATTGTTTTGGTAAGAATTTAGATTCTGCAAATAATTTATGATTCAGCGTATGCAAGCGTGCAATGAGGGTATAGTATGCCATGGTTAACAAATTGAGGAGTATCTGTATGAGTCCTATTGATATTTTGGTTGTCCTTATCGTCATTGCTCTTGTTGCTCTTTGTGTCCGCTCTCAACTTAAGAGTGCAAAAAAGGGCTCTTGTTCTGGCTGTTCTTCATCCAGCAGCTGTGGCACTCATCATGGTGGAGATAGTCACTGCGGTGTTGCTCAGAAAATGATTTCTGACGTCGATAAGGCTTTTGACGCTCAGTAGGTCAATTGTCACAATTTCATTAACAATTTTTACCATTCGCCCGGTTTCAGGGAAGTGGAAACATAGCCGTAACAAGAATGTGTCATGGTAGTTACGATTCCAGTTTTCTGACCCGGGAGGACCGTATGAGTACGGATAAGAAAATTGACTATATTCTTCGCACAGTAGAGGAACGAGATGTTCGCTACTTGCGTCTTTGTTTTACCGATGTACTCGGCGGATTAAAGGCTCTCTCCATTTCCCCCGAGGAGCTAGAAGAGGCTTTTGTCGAGGGCATTGGTTTTGACGGCTCCAACGTTGACGGCTTTGCTTCCCAGGAGCAGTCAGATCTTCTCGCATTCCCTGACGCAGATACGTTCCAGATTCTTCCATGGAAGACAGATGACGGGGTAGTTGCAAACGTATTCTGCGATATTCAGACTCCTCGACGTGAGGCTTTTACAGGCGATCCACGCCTTGTACTGAGAAATGCTTTTATCAAGGCAGAAGACCTTGGCTATGTTGCAAATGTTGGCCCTAAGCTTGAGTATTTTTATTTTGTGAGCGGGACTGAGCCAAAGCCTATTGATCAGGCTGGATACCTTGATTTGAATTCTGCTGATCTCAGCCATAGTCTTCGATACTCCACGTCTCGTGCACTTGAGAATCTTTCTATTCCTGTTCAGTATTCTTTTCATGCAGCTGGCCCTGCTCAAAACGGCGTTGAGCTCCGTTATGCAGAAGCACTAACTTGCGCGGATAACATTGTTACTGCTCGTCTTGTTATCAGACATATTGCAACACTTCACGGCGTATTTGCATCGTTTATGCCAAAGCCTCTTCAGGGTGTTCCTGGTTCAGCCATGCTCTTGAATCAGTCACTTCTTGACCATGATGGCGAATCTCTGTTCTGGGCTCCAAAGACTGAGAACGAGGCTCACCTTTCTGAGCTTGCACAACAATACATTGCAGGTCTTATTAAGTACGCTCCTGAGTACATGCTTATTACAAACCCAACGGTTAATTCCTATAAGCGTTTTGATCGTGACGCCATTCCTGCCTATGCAACCTGGGGTCGTAAAAATCGTTCTGCTATGGTTCGTATTCCTACGCACAAGCCAGGCAAGCACGTTGCTACCCGTGCTGAGCTGCGTATTCCTGATCCAACTGCAAACCCTTATTTGGCAAATGCTGTAACGCTTATGGCTGGCCTCAAGGGTATTGAAGAGGGTCTCTCGCTTCCTGAAGAGTTTGTGGGTGGAAATCCTGCTGATTATGGCGAGAAACTCCCCATAAATCTTGGAGAGGCACTTGAGCGCTTCAAGCGGTCGGAGCTTCTCAAAGATGCTCTTGGTGAGCATATCTTCTCGTACCTGTGCGAGCGCAAGGCAGAGGAGTGGCGTGAGTTCTGCCTTACCGTCACTGACTGGGATACCCAGAAATACTACGCTGGTTGCTAAGTAACTATTTCGCTTGCGTTTATATGCATCTTTGAACCCTGCTCTGATTTTTCAGAGCAGGGTTTTTTGACGAGAAACCCTTGTTATGCGCAAAGATTGTAGTCTTCTTACTCGAATTGTTACCGTTTTATAAACTGAAAAAATTACTTTTACCTGGGCTTTATTGGATAGAATGACTAAATAGTAGTCATTTATACAAAGAAGTTGTTTTTCTCGCCATTTTTATGCAATAAAAACGAGAAATACGATGAAAATTATAAGTATATTCTTCATATTTGCTTTCTATAATTCATTCCAATGAATTTCAGCTCAGATTTATTCAGGAAGAGGCAAATATGAAATCGTCACTGGTTACTACCGTTAAAAAGAATGCCCTAAAGGGCGTAGCAGCTGTTTTTATGGCATGTGCACTGATAGGTCTTATGGCTTGCTCGTCACCTAAGCGAGAAAATGCGCAACAGGGCACTACTTCATCCTCTGATTCAAGCTATACGCTGGTAACTAAGGGCCATCTGACTGTTGTTGCAGAGCTTGGTTTCCAGCCTTTTGAGTATTTTGAAGGCAACTCAACTACTCCTGTTGGTTTTGACGTTGATCTTATTACCGAGATTGCAAAAAGACTCAATCTTGAGGTTACGTACCTGCCAAACCAGAAGTTTGACACTCTTGTTCCAACTATTAAGCAGGGTGGCAAAGCAGACGTTGCTATCGCAGGCATTACCATCACTGACGAGCGCTCTCAGGAGGTAGACTTCACTACTTCTTACCTCGACTCCAATCAGTCCCTGGTTGTTAAGTCTGGCAGCACCGAGACCGAGCAGACGCTCAACGACGCCACTAAGAAGGTTGTTGTTCAGACAGGTACTTCCGGCGAGGATTGGGCCAAGGAGAACCTTCCAAAGGCAACTATTGTTTCTGTAGACGATGTTGCTGCCGCAATGGCAGGAGTCCAAACCGGTTTGTACGATGCGATGGTCATTGACTTGCCTGTTACTTCTAATCTGATTAGCACTTCATATTCTGATCTGACTATTGCAAAAGAGATTCCAACAGGTGAGCAGTATGGCATTGCTGTTTCCAAGGACAATCCTGCACTAACTGAGACAATCAACAAGGTTCTTGCAGACATGGAGAAGGATGGAACCATGACTGCTCTCAAGACCAAATGGTTTGGCTCTAACATCTAGTTTTTACCAGCTCAGCAAAAGTGCTTGAAGTCAAGATTGGCTTCAAGCACTCACTGTTTTCATCAGGATTTATCGCAACTAAGCTCTAAAGGAGTATCACGTGATTGCACTTTTGCACAAAACTATGTCAGGACAGCAACTGTCCTTGTGCATGTCATCTGCGAGTTTTAAAGCTGAATCTGCGCCTCAGAGTACGGCTTATAATTCAGCTAAGTCAAAGCTCTCGCATAATCGTGCGTACTCCTCGCTGCTTGTAGTTCTTCTCGCCACGCTTCTTTTGAGTGGGCTGTTCTTTATGTCTCTGAGCGTGTTTTCTGTTCAGAGTGCGTTTGCTCTTACCACAAACAAAGCAACAGCTAAGTCAAATCAGACAGAAGGCAATGGCGTTATCGGTGGCAAAGAGACTCGTTTGACCTGGGAGGGAACAGTTGAGGACGAGCAGGTCTCTCAGCTTACTTTGCAGCTTCCTGAGGGCTCCGATTTGCAGAGCGCAACTACTAAGGTGACCGTTCTTTCAGGTCTTACGCGCGAGAAGATCGAGGCAACAGCAAGCGTCCAGGGAACGCAGGTTGTGATCTCTTTTGCAACACCCGTAGATGCTCAGAAGCTTATTCGCGTAGAGATTTCCGGCATGAAGTTTCCCGCTGACGGCGGTTCGTACACTGTTGAGGGAACGTATACCACAGAGCAAGGGACTCAAAAGCTTGCCTCTTCTTCTGAAATCGCCATTATTTCTAACACGCCTGTTCAGGCTCTAGTGAATTGGCTTGATGCTCAGCCTTGGGTTGAGGCGTGGAATTCCAACCACTTTTTGGACATGTTCTTAAAGCCTCAACTGATTGTCTCTTCAGTTGTGATGCTCTTTCCTGGATGGCTGGTTTGTCTTGCAATTGTAATTTGCGCCTATCCTGTAGCCATTGTGCTGGGAATGGGCTTTGCGCTGCTGAAGATTTCTAAGAATCCGCTCCTGCGTGCACTTGCGGTGGTATATATCAATTTGTTGCGTGGAACCCCATTCTTCCTACAGATTTATATTCTGTTCTTTGGTCTTCCTATGTTAAATATCAATCTGGATACCAATCTGCTTGGCTTTATTGTGGTTGCTATTAACTCTTCTGCATATCTTTCTGAGATTTTCCGCGCGGGCATTCAATCAATCCCGCAGGGTCAGTATGAGGCAGCAAGCTCTCTTGGTATGAATCGTTTCCAGACCATGACGTTTATTATCATTCCTCAAACTATCCGCCGGGTTATTCCGCCTCTTACCAGCGACTTTATCACGTCCTACAAAGATACTTCACTGCTTTCTTCTGTAGGCGTTATGGAGTTGATGATGTTTGCTAAAAACCTCACTACATCTACTGGAAATATGACGCCATACATGACAGCTGCCTTGTTCTATTTGGCAATTACTCTGCCACTTATTAAGGTAGTTGGCACTATCGAGAAACGCATGGAGCAGTCAGAAACAGGAAAAACGGTAAGCGCTTCAGTAAGTAAGACTCAAGCTCTTTCCAAGGAGGAAAACTAATGTCTTTCTTTTCTTTCAAAAAGAAGTCGAACACAGAACAACCTGCCTTGGATGCTGAAGTTGCTGCACAAGAGGCATTTGAGCGCGATAAGCCGCTTACTAACCATACTTTTGAGGCAGGTGAACATCCTATTGTTCGTATTGAGCACCTTAATAAGTCGTTTGGATCAACGCATGTCTTAAATGACGTTAACCTGACTGTTTGGCCAGGTGAAGTTGTGGTTGTACTTGGTCCTTCGGGCTCTGGCAAATCCACCATGCTCCGTTGTATTAATCTGCTGGAGACTCCTTCTTCAGGGCATATTCTTATTGAAGATCAAGAGATTACAGGCACTAACGAAGCAGAGGTCAACGCTCTTCGTAGAGATGTAGGAATGGTCTTTCAGCAGTTTAATCTGTTTGGTCATTTAACTGTCAAAGAGAACGTAATGATTGGTCAGATGAAGGTGCTAGGAAAGTCAAAAGAAGAGGCAGAAGCCGAGGCTCTAAAGCAGCTTGAGGCCGTTGGTCTTGTTGATAGAGCAGATTTTAAACCTGGTGCGCTTTCCGGTGGACAGCAGCAACGTGTAGCAATTGCCCGTGCGGTGGCAATGCATCCAAACGTACTTCTTTTTGACGAGCCTACCTCCGCGCTTGATCCTGAGCTTGTTCGTGGTGTTTTGGATGTAATGCGTGATTTGGCAAAGAACTCTGGCATGACCATGATTGTGGTGACGCACGAGATGGGTTTTGCAAAAGACGTAGCAGATCGCGTGGTTTTCATGGAAGAGGGAGTGGTAGTTGAGCAAGGAACCCCTGACGCTATCTTTAACAATCCACAGAACCCTCGAACAGCTGAGTTTATTGGAGCTATCGCGTAAACCCTATACTTTTTATAGTTAATTCGCATATAAAAATAAATTAGGGCGGGAAAATCTTCTCGCCCTAAATGCAGATAATGAGGTATATCTGCTCTTTATTCGCAGCTTGTGGTATGCTTTATAAGATTAAGCTTATCCTAGGGGGAATCGATGCATCACAAGAATATTCTTCTTGTATCTGCAACGTCACGCTTACATGAACGTATGCGTGAACTTTCGCATGTCATTGATGTGTCTATTGCTCTTGCAAACGCTGCTTCTTTCTCGCAGGCTGCGGCTTCTGGTCATACCTTTGACCTGATTATTCTTGATCAAAAAGACCTTTCCCAGGATGTTATTAGTACGGTTGAGAATTATTCCGCTCAAAACGGCGGAATTGCTCGTCTGTTTGTTGCAGACCTTGATAATCTTTCTAAGTTTGTTCTGCCTGTTCAGGGCAAGAGTGATTTTATTTTGTCTACTGCAACTATCCAGGAGTTTAGCCTCAGGTGCTCGCTGCTTTTGTGGCCAGGTACCGAGAGCACTTCTAGGGATTTGGTTATTGTTGACAACATAAAGATTAACCTGGCTACGTATCAGGTTTATATTGACGAATCTCCTGTTGATCTTACGTATATGGAGTATCTGCTGCTGTCATTCTTGGCAACCCATCCGTCTCGTGCATACTCTCGTGAGGCTCTTTTGCAGCGCGTTTGGGGCTTTGAGTACTGTGGTGGTACCAGAACAGTTGACGTTCACGTAAGGCGTGTTCGCTCAAAGATTGGCCCTCAGGCAGCAGCTCATCTTGAGACTGTTCGTGGCGTAGGCTATCTGTTTAGAGCGTAGTACAAAAGCATGCATTTTACGTGCAGATAAAACCGTATTTCTACACTCAATATATGAGACGAATTTTTGTCCGGTGTAACGGGTAGAATATCTCTATTAAAAAATTGATGGTATGCGTATTTTGTACGATTGATTTCGCATCACGATGATTTTAAGGAGGATGTCTATGGAGAACCAGAAGCATGGTTTAACCACAGATTCCACTGTAAATAAGCGTTTCTCGCCAGTTAAGCAGACTGGATTTATGTCTATGTTCAAAAGCTCAAGCGTAAAAAGAACAGCTTGTGCAATTGCTTTTGCCGTTGCTTGTGTTCCTACCATTGCTTTGGGAGAGGGAA
>CAUORV010000034.1:0-9819 GCA_963507085.1 uncultured Atopobium sp. | reverse complement strand
TGATCAGCGTGGAGCGAGAAGAACTCTGGAGTAGTCAGCACAATATCAAGCTCATTGTTTGTCATGCGAGCAAACAGGTCTTCTCGGCTGGAAAGGTCTGTTTCTCCGTTGAGCACCTCAACAGAAATTCCTAGAGGCTCAAAGGTGTTTTTTATGCTTTGAACCTGGTCGTTGATGAGGGCGCGCAGCGGATAGACAAACACGCTCATTTTATGTTGCAGCAGCGCAACACGAGCAGCATGAACCTGGAAGATAAGCGATTTACCTCTACCTGTTGCCATGACAGAGAGGCAAGACGTTCCTTGAGAGAGAACCTCTAGTGTTTTCTTTTGCAGAGGCAAGAGCTCTCTTGAACCAATCATGGACGTGACCAGGGTCTGGGTAAGCTCTTCAGAAGAAAGACTTTCCAGCTCACGACGCTTTTGCTGCGCCTGTTCTTGGGAGGCTTCATCAGCCTCTGTAGTCTCCTTGGTAACCACAAGGGGCAAGTCGGCAGCACTGCCGAGAAGATCTGCTTCAATGGGGCCGTCATCTTCATCGGTAAAGTCTCTGTAGAGAATATCTCTGACCATAAGTTTTGGCTTGGTTCTACCCTGCCAGGTCTCGTTAACAGCCTCAAAAATCAAATCAACAGCACCGTCATACTCAGCCGCCGCCTCAACATGAGGCGTCCTGAACATAATGGATGAAATTGACGAGATGCCATTTGAAGCCATAAAGCAGAGGTGAGCACCACCTGCACCAACGCGCGAGCGATTCTTCATCACCACACCCTTGACGCCAAAGAGCGGCTTTTTATTACCCTGACCAAAAGGTTGCAGTGCCTCAAGGGCGTCAATGGAGTTGATGGTAATTTCATCAAGGTTTACTAGTGCTGTAACTTCTCCTGAAGCCTCAAACTCTTCTTCTGGAAGCTCTGCCATAACCTTTGATAAACGCTTTCTAAATGCGTCAATCTTTGCTGTTTCTACCGTTACGCCAACGGCTCCTTGGTGGCCACCAAAACGGACGGTAAGGTCTGCACACTGTTCAACGGCGTGGAATAAATCAACGGAGCCAACAGAGCGGCCAGAACCGCGAGCAACTCCATCTTGGATGGTAAACAGAATGCAAGGCACGTGATAGCGATTAACAATTCTTGAAGCAACAATGCCCTTTACGCCCTCATGCCAACCCTCTTTGGCAAGCACAATTGCGTGACCGCCGTCGTAAATTTCTTTTGCCTGCTCAAGTGCTTCATCGGTAAGCTTTGCCTCAATAGCACGACGCTCGGCATTAATCTCTTCTAGTTTTCCAGCAAGAATGGTTGCCTCTTCAGCGTCTTCTGTAAGAAGAAGGTCAAGCGCAATATCAGTAGTACCCATGCGCCCTGCTGCATTAAGGCGAGGAATAATAGAAAATGGCAGATTATCTGCAGAAATCTGGGCAATATCTTGACCAGCAACAGCAGCTAGAGCCACAAGACCTGGACGAAGACCTTTCTGGAGACGCTTAACACCTTCAGAAACCAGCGCACGATTCTCTTTGTTGAGCATCATCATGTCAGACAGTGTGCCCAACATAGCAACATCAATGTAATCAAGCCAAAGCTGAGGCTGATCTTGAAGCTGTCCTAAAACCTGCACTAGCTTAAGGGCAACGCCTGCACCAGCAAGTTCTCTAGAAGGACAATCTTCAACAAGCTTTGGATCAGTGACTGGAACACCCTGGGGCACCAAATCTGCAGGCTCATGATGATCGGTAACAACAACATCAATCCCCTGCTGCAAAAGCCAAGCAACCTCTTGAGCAGCAGCAATGCCATTGTCTACCGTAATAATTAAATCTGGCTTTCTATCTTGCAAAACTCTTGCAAGAGCCTCTTTAGAAAGTCCGTATCCCTCACCAAAACGATGCGGAATATACGGCAAAACATCTGCTCCCAATCGACGTAAAGCCAGGGTAAGCAAACACGTTGAGCTCATTCCATCAACATCAAAATCACCAAAAACGGCAATCTTTTTATGCTCAACAATTGCCTTATGAACGTGGGCGGCAACCTCAGCCATTCCAGGAATACACTGTGGATCAAGCCAATCCCTTTGCAAGGATGGCGAGAGAAACTCTTGAGCTGTGGCTACATCAGTAAATCCACGTGCTACTAATACACGAGCAACAAGTGGCGTAACGTGCAATTCTTTTTTAAACAGCGACTCTAGATATACGTCTTGTGTAAGAACACTCCAACGAGTGCTTTTCTCGATGCCGGGCATCATGTCCTCTTTTCTGTGGCGGCAGAGCCAGCCAGGGGCACCTCGGGCGCCCGCGAATGTTTATCTCTTTCATTCTACCCATGTCACCGGACAAAAAATGACTAGCCCACAAATTAGTGAGCTAGTCATAAAAAATTTAAATCAAAGTTGCTTGCGCAGGGCTATCAAGATTTCTTGCACAGCGCTATCAAGAAGACGGGTTTCTCGCCAGGCGAACTTAGAAATCAACCACGCCGTCAGAGTTTTCCCACTCCTCAACAAAATCGCTGTAAGTACCTGCGAGAATTGCTTCTCGTGCCTGACGCATCAGCTCAAGCAAGAAGTAAATATTGTGCATAGAAAGCAGCTGTCCGCCCAGCATCTCGTGCTGTTTAACCAGGTGATTGATGTACGCGCGAGAATATCCGCCCGTACAGACAGGACAGGTGCACTTGGCATCAATAGGACCTGCGTCTGCAAAGTACTTAGCATTCTTAAGGTTCATGCGGCCCTCGTGAGAAAACGCGGTGCCCATACGAGCGGTGCGCGTTGGAAGCACGCAGTCAAACATATCAATGCCACAAGCAACACCGCGAATAAGCGTGGACGGATTGCCAACGCCCATCAGGTAGCGAGGCTTATTGCGTGGCATGTAATCAGCGCAAAGTGGCGCCAGCGTCTCAAACATAACCTCGTGAGGCTCTCCAACGGAATAGCCACCAATGCCATAACCAGGGAAATCGCCAATGGACTCAAGGTGCTCAATGGAGCGCTTGCGCAAATCAAGATGCATACCACCCTGAACAATACCAAAGAGCGCCTGATCAGGACGGGTATGAGCATTAAAACATCTCTCCGCCCATGCACTTGAAAGCTCAACACCACGCTCAACTTTTTTGCGCTCGGCGGGATAGCCTACGCACTGATCAAGCTGCATAACAATGTCTGCACCAAGGTTCTGAGCAATCTGCATGTTTGTTTCTGGCGTCCAATACGACCATGCACCGTCGTAATCTACCGCACGGAATTTAACGCCCTCATCAGAGAGCTTCATAAACTCCTCGTGACTAAAAACCTGGAATCCGCCAGAATCCGTCAGGATAGGTCCATGCCACTGCATAAAGTCATGCAAACCACCCATCTGCGCCACCAGCTCATCTCCGGGACGTTGAGACAGGTGATATGTATTTGCCAGAATAATCTTGGCACCAAGGTCACGGACGGTATCGGTCATCAAACCTTTAACGGTTGCCTTGGTTCCAACCGGCATGAAAATAGGCGTTGGAATATCACCATGAGGCGTATGGAAGATGCCGGCGCGTGCATGCGTCTTAGGATCTTCGGCGAGAAGTTCGTAGGTAAACCAAGAATCTTCTTTTTTCTCTGCCCAATTATCTGTATGAACGCAGGAAATTTTGGTGGTAAAACCCTGTGCTTTTTTGGAGCCGTCTGGCATGTAACCTCGATTACAACGTGCGGAGAGCATCAACCAAAGCTGTCTTGCCCTCTGTTTTCTGGTCCTTCATTTTTATCACACGTGCAGGACATCCCGCTACCACAGCGTTTGCTGGAACGTCCTCAACTACCACAGCACCTGCTGCGACAACAGCGCCTTCTCCAACGCGAATGCCCTCGATAACCACGGCATTTGCGCCAATAAGAACGTTGTCTTCAACAATAACTGGCGTAGCAGATGCAGGCTCAACAACACCAGCAAGAACAGTACCAGCACCAATGTGGCAATTCTTACCAACAGTTGCACGACCACCCAGAACAGCGCCCATGTCAATCATGGTGCCCTCACCAATAACAGCACCAATATTAATAACAGCACCCATCATAATGACGGCATTGTTACCAATCTCAACGCGCTCACGAATCAGTGCACCTGGCTCAATACGTGCGTTTACGTCCTTCATGTTAAGCAGAGGAACACCGGAGTTTCGACGGTCATTCTCGATATCAAAATACTCAAATGCGTCTTCGTTCTGCTCAACAACACTCTTGAGCTCGGACCAATCGCCAAAGACTACCTTTGAGGCTCCCTCACCATACACGCGAGAAGATCCATACGATACAGAAGCACCCTCGCGCTCTTTGACGTAGAGCTTAATGGGGGTCTTTTTCTCTGACGTAGCAATGTAATTAATAATTTCCTGGGCGTCCATGCGTGTCCTTTCTCAAACAAACAGGCGCTGACCTATACAGGTCAGCACATGCGGTTATCCAAAAATCAACTCTTCAAAGGTATAAAAACCTGGAGCTTTTGTAAGCAATTTCTCAGCACACGCAACGGCACCGTTCACAAAAATCTGACGAGACGTTGCACGATGAGACAGGCAAACTTCCTCATCCTGTCCAAAGAAGTGCACCTCATGAGTGCCGGCCACCGTGCCGCCTCTGAGTGCAAACACGCCAATCTCATCTTTAGTGCGAGCTCCGCAGAAGCCCTCGCGACCAGAAACTACCGGACGTATTCCCTCTGGATCAATGGCAGATAGCAGCAGCTTTGCTGTACCGGATGGAGCGTCAACCTTCTGGTTGTGGTGCGTCTCCACAATCTCGGTGTCCCAGCCATCAAGCGCCTCAGCAGCCATAGCAACCGTACGCCTCAGCACAGCAACGCCTACCGAATAGTTTGCCGCATGAATCACCGGTACGCTCTCCCCCAGCAGCTTCAGCTCTGAAAGCTGCTCTGGCGAGAAACCCGTGGTACCAGAAACAAGCGCGCACCTGCGCTCACGCACAAAGCCGACAACAGCATCAAAGGCAGCAACGCCAGAGAAATCAACGACCACGTCAGGCGTCTGATCAACGGTGCTCAACTGATTGATATTCTCGTGACCAAACGCACCAAGCACCTCAAAACCGTGAGCAATCAGGGTTTGCTCGATGAGCTTTCCCATCTTGCCGGTACCAATTACTACTGCACTAGGCATCAAGAAGACCAGCCTTTCTCATAGCGTTCTCAAGCACCTCTGCATGCTCTTCTGTCATCTTCCACAGAGGTAGACGATAATTTTCTTCCATAAGTCCCATACGAGCCAGAGCGGCCTTAACAGGAATTGGATTGACCTCGCAGAAGAGAGCGTGTACCAGGTCAAGATACTGAAGCTGAAGCTCGCGAGCAAGGGAGACCTCGCCACGATGCCACGCAGTAACCAGGTCATGAACCATCTTTGGATCAAGGTTAGACCAAACAGAAATAACACCAGAAGCGCCAAGAGAAAGCAGCGGCACAATCATGTCGTCATTTCCAGACCACATAGTAAAGTCATCGCTCAGATAACGAGCAACCTTTGTTGCATATGCAATGTCTCCAGATGCCTCTTTAATGCCCCATGCGTTTGGATGCGCTGCAAGTCTCTGAACATTGCGCTCAGAAATTGAGCAGCCCGTTCTACCAGGAATGTTATACAAAATACAAGGAACATCAACGCGGTCTAATACATACGAGAAGTGCTGGTAGATGCCTTCTTCGTTACTCTTGTTGTAGTAAGGAGTAATGAGCAGCAGGCCATCAACACCCGCCTTCTCTAGAGCCTCTGCTTTGCGCAAAGACTCAGCAGAAGAGTTGGAGCCAGCACCGCCAATAACAGGAATTCTACCCTGAGCTCTGGCAAGGATTGCCTTAACTACCTCGATGTCCTCCTCATCTGTCATGGTTGAGGACTCGCCGGTAGTACCAAGAGCGAGAATACCGTCAATTCCCTGCTCAATCTGGAAGTCTACAAAGTGCTCAAGTGACTCGAAATCAACATTTCCCTGAGCATCAAATGGGGTCACTAAAGCGGTGATTGCACCAGTCAAATTCTTCATGTCCATAGTTTTTCTCGCCCTCTAACGTGTGGTGTTTATAGTTGTTTGTTGCGCAAGATCAGAAAAATCGGAGCCATCAAATGCAAGCGTTGCAAAGTAATCGGCCTCTGTCTCAGCGCGGCGAATAAGCTGCACGGATCCGTCTTCTAGAAGTAGCAGCTCAGCGGAGCGCAGACGGCCGTTGTAGTTATAGCCCATCGAGAAACCATGAGCGCCTGTATCGTGAATGAACAAGAGGTCACCCACAGCAACCTCTGGGAGTTGGCGGTTCTTAGCAAACTGATCGTTATTCTCGCAAAGTCCTCCCACAACGTTGTACGTATGTGTTGCAGGGGCATCCTCTTTGCCCATAACAGTGATGTGATGATAGGCATCGTAGATTGCGGGACGCATAAGGTTTGCCGCGCAGGCGTCTACGCCTAGGTAGTGGCGGTATGTCTCTTTTTGGTGCAAAACGCGGGTAACAAGCGCACCGGCGGGGCCCAAAAGCCAACGTCCAAGCTCGGTGTAAATAGCAACGTCTCCCATACCTTCGGGAACTAGAACCTCTTCAAAGGCCCGCTTTACACCCTGACCAATGGCCAAGACGTCAGGCTCAACCTGGCCTGGCTTATATGCCACACCAATGCCACCGGAAAGATCGATAAATCCAATATGAATATCAAGCTCTCTGTGCAGCTTAACGGCAAGCTCAAAAAGGACGCGCGCAAGGTTTGGATAGTAATCTTCCTCTTGAGCGTTACTAGCTAGGAAGGCATGGAGGCCAAACTCAGTCACGCCTTTGGTTTTAAGATACGCGAACGTCTGGAATAGCTGCTCTTCTGTCATTCCAAACTTAGCATCATCGGGATTTCCAATAATGCCGTTTTGCGACTCAAACACGCCACCAGGATTAAGGCGTGCGCACATGACCTGAGGCATGTTGCTTCCCACCGCTTCTTCAAGCGTTGTAAGCATATCACCACCAGCGTCTAAGTTAATAATGGCTCCCAGCTCATGAGCGCGAGCAAAGTCAAGCACCGTAGTGTCATTTGACGAGAGCATAATGTTTTGACCGGCAACTCCACAGGCTTTTGCAAGGGTGAGCTCGGTAGCATTTGCACAGTCACAGCCACAGCCAAGCTCTGCCAGCAGTCTCACAATATAAGGATTTGGCGTAGCTTTAACCGCAAAGTACTCTCTAAAGCCAGCGTTCCAGCTAAAAGCCTCTTGCAACAGCTTTGCACGTCGAACAATCTCTGCCTTGTTATACAGGTGAAATGGCGTTGGATACGTCTTAGTAATTGCCTCTAAGGCATCTGCAGAAACAAACGGTTTCTTACTCAAAGCTCCCCCTCAAATTAGGGGCGCAATACACCGTCAAAGTAGCACCCCCGAAATCTCGGACAGTCTTGCATGTATTTCATACAAGCCCACCTGACAACCACGCCTGATTGCCAAGTTCGGCGAACCTCGCCTCCTTCTGGGGTCACTGCCTGCCGACTAACCCAGAACCCATCGTGCTCGCTCCTCTATTGACAGTAAAACCCTACCACAGAAAGCTCTGTATTTGGGCTAGTTTTGTTCTTCTCGCAAAGTATTAACAAAAGTCTTAAGGCGAGAAAGGCCTTCTGTCAGATTCTTGTCTGAGGCAGCGTAACTAATACGCACGTACCCCTCGGCGCCGAAGAAAACACCAGGTACCAGTGCTACACCAAACTCCTTGATTGCTCGCTCACAGAACGCCTCAGAATCAAGGGCAAATTCCTTGATTGAGGGAAATGCATAGAAGGCACCTTCTGGTTCTTCAACAGGAAGATTCATGTCTTCAAGTGCAGAAAGCACAATCTGCCTGCGCTTTTGATAGTTTGTGCGCATAGGCGTGACATCGTAAGAAAGCGCATAGAGAGCAGCTGGCTGCAAAAATGAAGGAACAGAAGACACTAGCTGGGCGTGAACCTTTCCAATATCTGTCGCAAGCTCATCAGAGGTAGCAACCCAACCAAGTCTCCAACCCGTCATTGCCCATGGTTTGGAGAAACTATTTGTCACAATGCAGCGATCAGACAAATCTGGGTAGAGCTCAACAAAACGTGGAACGTCCTCAACATAGGCAAGCTCTCTATAAACGTCATCACACAAAACATAAAAGCCGTGCTTGCGGGCAAGTTCTGCCACCGCATCAAGCGACTCTTTTGTATAAACACATCCCGTAGGATTGTTAGGAGAAGTCAGCACAATAAGCTTTGTCTTCTCTGAAATCTTTGATTTAAGCTGCTCAACATCAATCTGGAAATGATTGGCGCTGGTATCAAGCGGCACAACTACACCACGATTAAGCTGGCAGAGTGTTCTGTATACCAGATACGCTGGTTCAGGAATAATAACCTCGTCACCTGGATTCATAAGGGTTAGCATAGTTGCAGAAATGGCTTCCGCAGCTCCCACGGTAACTACAATACCGTCTGGACCGACCTTCATACCACGTGCAGACTCCCAGGCAGCAATGGCCTCCCTAAGTTCAAGAGTACCAACGTTGGGTGGATAATGCGTGTTTCCAGCTGCAAGTTCTCTGTCTACTAAGTTACAAATAGGAGCTGGAGTGTCTTCTCCTGGCTCTCCAATAGTTAAAGAAATACATCCTGGTGTTGCAGCAGCAAGTGCCGAGAAACGCCTGATACCAGAGGGTTTGAAAAGCTCTAGTGTTGTATTTCTTGATAGCGACATACAAACTCCTCAACATACTTTCAATCCATAATAGTTATCATTTAAATCATACGACACTTGACTGATACGAGGTTCGCATGAAAAGAGTTTTGTCTCTTGGCTTTAAGCTTATTACTGGCCTTCTAAAAAGGGTTCTTGCACCACTTTTCAAATTTGTAGGCGGGCTTTTTGTTCTAGCTTTACTGATTCTTGGTGGATACGTTCTCTACCTGCAGTTTACTTACTATCGCATTCCTGACAATACTCCCGTATCTAATCAAGGTGCTTCTCCTGAGGCTACAACAGTACAGGTAGGCCAAACCTACACAGCTTCGACCTACAACATTGGCTTTGGTGCTTACACCCCTGATTACACCTTCTTTATGGATGAAGGCATCATGCAGGATGGCACACGCACCGTAGGAACTCACGGCCGTGCTGTCAGCAGAAACTCCGTGCTTTACACCACAAACGGTGCCCTGAACACCGTTTCTTCTCTGAATGGTGGTACAGCTCCTGACTTTATTCTTTTCCAGGAGATTGATACTTCATCTGACAGAAGCTGGCATGTCAATCAAGTTTCTGAAGCAGAGAGCCGCTTTGGATCCTATGCATCATATTTTGCACAGAACTTCCACACCGCATTTCTCGCCTATCCACTTACGGAGTTCCACGGAACCTCTAACTCTGGAATTCTGACGCTTTCAAACGTACTTGCTTCAAGCGCAACTCGTCGTACCTACCCCATTGACGAGTCGTTCCCAACAAAATTCTTTGACCTAGACCGTTGCTTTATGATTACACGCTATCCTACCAGCGATGGTCATGAGCTGGTACTTATTAACAGCCACATGTCTGCTTATGACAAAGGTGGCACTAGTCGCGCGCAGCAGCTTGCACTTCTAACCAAAATAATGTCTGAGGAGCGCGCTAAGGGTAATTACGTTATTGCGGGTGGCGACTGGAACCATGCCATTTTGGGCTCGCTTACACTCTATCCTTCTGTTCAGCAGGTACCAGACTGGGTAGCAGAACTCAAAGATTCTGATTTGCCAGAAGGCTTTAGTGTTGTAGCTCCAGACAA
>CAUORV010000033.1:0-9889 GCA_963507085.1 uncultured Atopobium sp. | reverse complement strand
GAAACTGTAAACATAACAATGAAAATAACATTTACTTTTCTGATTTTATTACATATATCTGAAGCGTGTCTTCACTAACCTAACTCTTTTTAGATTATTTTGTTTTTATAAGCCAATTTTAGGGCGAGAAGACCTTCTCGCCCTAAAACGAACAAAAAAATGCGGCCAGAAACATAAAGCTTCTGACCGCGAAAATTCTGTATATCGTAGCTAATTAGCAGCCAACGGACACAAGATCGTGTGTGGACTGAGTAAAGACGTCATAGCCGTCCTCAGTAACAACACCAAAGTCCTCAAGGCGGATACCAAACTTACCAGGCAGGTAAATGCCAGGCTCATCGGTAACAACAGAACCTGCTGCAATTACTTTGTTCCAACGAGGATTGAAGAATGGGCGCTCGTGAATCTCAACGCCAACACCGTGACCAAGGCCGTGACCAAAGTACTCGCCGTAACCAGCCTCAGAGATAACCTTAACTGCAAGGTTGTGAATGTCAGAGCCAGTTACGCCTGCACGGATAGCTGCAGCACAAGTCTCATTTGCCTTGCGAACAACGTCAAAGACGTGCTGCTGCTCCTCGGAAGGTGCACCAACAACAACGGTACGGGTCATGTCTGAGTGGTAATCCAGGTAGCCTGCACCGTAGTCCATAACAATCATGTCGCCTGTCTGAACCACGCGCTCGCCTGGCTGTGCGTGAGGATTAGCGCCATTAGGGCCAGAAGCAATGATGGAATCAAAGGAGAGAGCATCTGCGCCGTTAGAGAGCATATAGTTCTCAAGCTCAGCACGAATCTGCTGCTCAGTGAGGCCTGGCTTGATGTACTCGCAGATGTGGAGAAATGCCTTATCAGTGATTGACTGAGCGTGCTTCATAAGCTCAATCTCTGCTGGGTCTTTAACAATACGCAGCTCAGCAATATCGCCATGCATACGTGGAAGTAGAGCAGCAATAGAGTGATCACGCAATGCCTGCTCAAGGCCATCAAAGAAAGCAAGGTCAACAGTGTCCTCAATAGCAACTACGCGAGCACGAGCCTCAGCAATATGAGCGGCAACCCACTCGGTAGGAGTAGTGACTTCCTGGTCAAACTTCCATGGAGAGTCAGCACCAAGGCGCTCCAGGAATGTGTTGTAGTAACGAGAGTCAGTGTGCATGAAGAGCTCATCCTGCGTAATAAATGCAGTATGTGCCTGCTCAAAGTCAAAGACACGCTCAGCGTCAGTCAACCAACGAAGGTCTGGGTTGTGACGTAGAACAACAGCGTCGTAACCCCTCTGAGCCATTACCTCGCGAAAGCGCGCAACGCGCTTTGCTGCTGCCTGTAAATCTGCCATTTCAAATCCCTTCTCGAGATGTTTACAACAAAGAGTTGCATCTAGTTGAGCCGTCTCAGCAAACGGGCTCTTGATGCAAGATGCGGCACTTTAATGCGAAGCGTGAGCCTCACACCAAGCGCGGGCATGCTCGGCGAGAAGTTCCTCGTCGACCGATGCTAATCTTACCCTTCCAATAGACATTGGAATCGGCAACATAAAACGATTAGTAGAACGGAAACATTCCTGTTTGAGCGCTTCGATAAGCTGCTCGGGAGTGATATCACACGTGACAAAACCAATATTTAAGCGCTCAAGAATCTCATCTTGAGCAAGCATGTCGTCAAAAGAGAGCGACTCTTTAGCTACTGCAATTCTTGCCGAGAAACGCAGTGCATCTGCATAAAGTGCAGAAAGAGGCTGGTCAGCTGGGATGAGCGGACGAAGCGCCTCCACAAAAACCCAACCGTAAGGAACAGACTGCTGAATAGCAATAGCGGAAGAATCAGAGAGACGGCCACGAGTCTTAGTAGACTCTGCCAGCTGCTCTGCAACTATATCAGCAACTCCAGAGGAGAGGTTATCTACCCTATCCCAAATACGACCAAACTCTGCCTCGTTATCAGACATAGCTGTTGCAACCATGCACACCTGGGCAACCTTAGCGTTGTCATCGCAAAGATCCATAACCTCAAGGTCTGCAAAGCAGAAACGAGCGCAAGGCTTAGTGGTAACAAGGCGCTGGTGCTCAGCGTCAGTATCAAGTGCACGAGGAGTAATAGACGAGACAATAACTGCTGCTAAATCAAGTGGAACAGTAGCAAGGGAAACTCCCCCACACCACTTGTTTGCCACGTGGTTAGCAAGAGAAATGACGCCCTCGTGGCCCACGGCAACTACTAAATCATCAGCTGTCAGGTACATTTCTGCCAGAGCAGACAATACCTGTGCCTCAGTTGCCACGGTAGTTGCTGCCTTGCCATCTTCTACATCAACACGTGAGACGAGAAAACCAATGGTAGTGAGGTCTCTACGCAGAAGCTCAGCAAGGTCTTCATCTGCCTGATTGCTGACAAGAAAAGCACAGCGATGAGGTCTTCCCACTGCGGTTCTGAGCTCAGTACCAAAGTTTGAAAGAACGCCTGCACCAGAACGAAGTGCAATAGAGCCACCAGGAATAGAAACCCACTGTTTAATCTGAACAGGTGGCAATTCCTCTTCAAGCTCAGCCTGGACATTGTCACTCATAGAAGACCTCTTTCCCAAAGCAGCTTGCCAGAATCAATGGCTACCTGCTCAAACGTTTTCTCACGAATATCAATAGTAATATCAGCAGCGGCCTCATAACGTGGACGCAGACGTCTATAGAGCTGAGTAGCGTTTTCAAAGCTTCCCAAATCAGGACGCCTATCCGTGCGCTGAATTTGGCGAAGCGAGTCAGAAAGATCGCCGTCGAGAAACACAATGACTCCCATCTCACGCATAAGCGCAAGATTGACGTCCTTCTCGACAATTCCACCGCCACAGCTTACGAGCAGTGACTTCTTAGACTTAAGCGTGTGCAAAACCTCAGTTTCTGCCTGCCTAAAAAGCTCTTCACCGTCATCTTCGTAGATTTCTGCCAGTGATTTACCTGCTATACGCTCTGCTAGGCGATCGGTGTCAACATAACGGCGGTGAAACAGCTCGCCCAAATTACGTGCGAGTGTAGACTTTCCGGCACCCAGAAAGCCTACAAAAAAGATATGATCACAGCCCTCATGTACAACGTATCTTGAATCGCGAAGCTCCATACTCCTCCAGCCTTTCAAGATGATTCTATCATCGAGTTGGAGCAAGTAAACTAAAGCCGTCTTGTTATGACGTAAAAGTTACATTTTTTAAAATGCGGCGCTCGACGTGACGAATGATATTGGTATACCAAAGATCCTCATTGGACTGCGGCTTTACCAAAATAGTTGAAACACCAGCCAAATTACCTGCAATAACATCAGTAAAAATCTGGTCTCCCACCATCACGGTTTGCTCTTTAGTTGCCGAGAAACGCTTCATAGCAGCAGTTAGTGCGCGAGGAAGCGGCTTGCACGCAAAACCCTCCCCTTCAATTCCCAGCTCGTGAGCGCTACGCTGGACCTCATTGAGGTGAATGTTATTGGAGATGAGACAGAGCGTTAATCCAGCCGCATGAGCCTTCTCAAACCAAGCAGAAACCTCTGGCGGCACCATTTTGGTGTCTCGGGGCACACAGGTATTATCGCGATCTAAGAGTACAAGTTTAATCCCCTGCTGAACCAAATCCTCTATTGAAATGTATTCAACAGCAGAGACGTATTGTGTTGCTTTGATCAAACTCATGCCACACCAACTATTGCTTGCTTGCGGCTTCACGCTCGCGTGCGTTTTCAATAGCCTGCTGATGCTCGTCATACGTCTCTGAGAAGACGTGCTCATCCGAGGTAATCCAGAAGTAGTAATAATTGGTTGCTGCTGGATCCATAGCCGCCTTAATAGAGGCATAACCTGGGGAGCAAATAGGCGTAGGAGTCAAGCCCTTAAACGCGTACGTGTTATATGGGTCGCTTGTCATTGAGCTGAGCTCTTCTGCAGTAGCTTCCCTACCCAGGGAGTAAGCAAGAGTAGCGTCACTTTGGAGATACATATCATCGTACAGGCGGTTGTAGAAGACAGATGCAACCTTAGGACGGTCATCATCAGTCAGGGCTTCTCGCTCAATAATAGATGCCATGGTAATGATTTGCTCGTTAGTAAGATTTAAGTTGTAACGCTTATTGAGCGTAATGCGTGCAGCGTCCAGGTTAAGATCAGCTGTCTCTGTCTTAAACTGATCAAGCATGGCACGGATGACCGTATCGGCAGTCACATTGCTTTCTGTAAAGGTATAGGTCTTGGGGAACAAGTAGCCCTCAAGAGAATCGTTAGCGTCTACCGCGCCAGCAAGGAACGGATAGTCAGCAACATAATTGGATGCTTTTGCCTGATTCAAGAAATCATCGCGAGAAATACCAAAGTAGTCCTGAACCAAATCCGCAACCTGAGAAACGGTATAACCTTCTGGTACGACAAAGCCACTACCAGGAGCATTAGGGCCAGAAATAAGCAGGTGGACGATGTCTGCTGGCTTGGTACCAGTGGTAATAACATAGATACCACTCTTAATTTTCTGCTCAGCATCCTGACGCTTTACCTGGTTTAAAAACTCGCTCTTAGTAGCAATAATCTTGTTCTCAAAAAGAATCTTTGCGACTTCCTGCGCGCCAGCGCCATCTGGAATAGTCACGGTAACTTGCTGACCAGCGGTAATTTCTTGTGTATCGGAATTACCGCGAGAAAGCTCTGGAAGCGCTACTTTCCATACAAAGATGCCAAGGGCCGCAACCATGATAAAAGCGATAAGTGCCGCAAAAATACGAGAACGCTTTGAAGCCTTCTTATCTCTATGCTTTACCTGCTTGTTCTTTGCCATATGAGTGACTTGGGCGCTTCTTGAAGAAAGCTTGCCACCAGTAAGTGCAGGCAGCGATCCTGTAGCCTCAACTGAAGGCTGCGTAATCTGTTCCTGCTGAGCCTGCTCTTCCTGAACCTGTCCCTCTGGAACAGGAGAAGAAAAATGTGCGCCTTGACGACGCGGAGAAGAACCATTGGATAGGGTGGGCATTTAGTCTCCCTTATTCATCTGTGCATCAAGCCATGATTGCAAAAAGAGCGAAGCTGCAACCATGTCAACTTTTCCACGCATGGCTTTCTCAGATAAACCTTGCGCTCGAAGAATCTTCTTTGCTTCCGCAGAAGAAAGTCTTTCGTCAGTAAATTCTAATGGAAGTTGGCAGTTCTTCGCAATTTGCTCAGCTTGAACGGTAATTTTTTGGGCCTGTGGTCCATCTTCGCCGGCGAGCGTTTTAGGACGACCGCACAAAAGCAGTTCTGGCTCCCAATCGTCAAGCACAGCCTTAAACGTTCGTGCATGTGAGAGCACCTCTTGCGCAGGTAGCACGCAAACAGGTGACGCAATAGCACCATCGGGGTCACTTACAGCAACCCCGATGCGAACTTCACCAATATCTAAAGCTAAAACGCGCAAACGCTACGCACCAAGCTTTGTTTTTGCAGCTTCAAGCGCGTCATCAATTCCTGCAGCATTTGAGCCACCTGCTTGCGCCATTGCTGGCTTACCGCCACCACGGCCACCAACAAGCTCTGCAATCTCTTTTACAATGTCTCCTGCCGAGAAACCCGCTGCAACTGCAGAATCAGTGGCACCTGCAAGCAGGGAAACCTTACCGTCAGCGGTTGCGGATGCAATGACGCAAGCAACAGGCTGGCCGTCAGATGCATCGCGGATGCCGTCCCATGCGGAGCGGAGTTCTTTGCCAGAAAGGCCCTCAAGCTTAGCAATTACGCAGCTATAGCCATTAAGCTGAACAGCAGACTTAAGTGCTTCTGCTACCTGGTTGCTGCCTGCTCCAGTAAGAGCGGCTTCAAGCTTATGGTTTGCAGTGCGAAGATCTTGCTGCAGCTGCTCAACGCGGTCTGCAATAGCAGAAGGACGAACCTTCAGAGCTGCGGCAACCTCATCAAGTTGAGCCAGACGCTCATCAACGTACTCGATAGCGCCCATAGAAGTTACAGCCTCAATACGTCTTGAGTTAGAACCAACGGAGCTCTCAGAAATAATCTTGAAGAGGCCAAGGTCTGCAGTGTTACGTGCATGGGTACCACCGCAGAGCTCACGAGAGAATGGAGTGTCTTCTGCACCAGCAGAGACAACGCGTACGACATCACCGTACTTCTCGCCAAAGAGTGCAACAGCACCAGCGGCCTTTGCATCCTCAATGCTCATAATCTGAGTAACAACAGGCTTAGCAGCAAAGATTTCTGCGTTTACCATGCCCTCAATGCGATCAAGCTCATCTTTGGTAAGAGCCTCAAAGTGCGTAAAGTCAAAGCGCATACGATCTGGAGCAACAAGAGAACCAGCCTGGTTCACGTGGTCACCCAAAACCTTCTTAAGTGCAGCATCAAGCAGGTGAGTTGCCGTGTGGTTGCGACGGATAAGCTCACGACGACCAGCGTCGATAGTTGCAGAGACAGAGTCACCAACAGAGATGGTGCCCTCCTCTACCACGCCAACGTGGGACTCAAGGCCGCCGTCACGGTGCTTGGTATCAGTGACGTGAACGTAGAGACCAGGAGCTGTCAGCTTGCCGGTATCACCAACCTGACCACCCATCTCTGCATAGAAAGGTGTGCGGTCAAGTACAACCTCAACCTCCGAGCCAGTAGAAGCGGACTCAACCTCCTGTCCATCCTGAACAAGAGCAACAACACGAACTCCGGAGAGCTCGTTGTTGTCGTAGCCGTCAAAGACGGTCTCATCAAGGCGGTCAGAGAGTGCAACCCAAATGCTCTGAGCGTTACCCCAGGCATCGCGGTTAGCAGACTTACGAGCACGCTCACGCTGCTCAGTCATTGCAGCATCAAAGGTGTCCATGTCAACAACGTGACCTGCATTTGCAGCAATCTCACGAGTAAGATCAATGGGGAATCCGTAGGTATCGTGCAGAAGGAATGCAACCTCACCGGAAAGCTGTGCACCATCCTCTAGCTGCTCAAGCTCTGCAGTGAGTTTAGACTCGCCTGCGTCAAGCGTAGCGCCAAAGCGCTCCTCTTCTGCAGTCAGAATACCGTCGATAAGAGCGCTTTTCTCGACAAGCTCTGGATACTCTGCGCCAAGCAGAACAGCAACCTCATGTGCATACTCTGCCATGAAGGTGCCCTGAATGCCAAGTAAGCGGCCGTGGTAGACAGCGCGACGAAGCAGGCGGCGAAGGATGTAGCTTCTACCCTCGTTGCCAGGGAGAATGCCGTCGCCAATCATAAAGGTCACTGCACGAGAGTGGTCTGCAAGGATACGCAGGCTGCGGTCAATCTCATCAGTTGAGTGATACTTCTTACCAGAGAGCTTCTCGCCCAAAGAGATAAGGGTACGCATGATGTCACCCTCGTAATTGGTGCCCTCATGCTGCATGATAGCTGCGATACGCTCAAGGCCCATGCCGGTATCGATGTTGCGGTGAGGAAGCTCAGGTAGAGAACCATCTTCCTGGCGATCAAACTGAGTAAAGACGAGGTTCCAGAACTCAAGGTAACGGTCACCGTCGTCTCCAGGAGCCTCTCCCTCAAACTCAGGACCCTGGTCAAAGTAAATCTCAGAGCAAGGACCACAAGGACCAGTTGGACCAGCTGCCCAGAAGTTGTCCTCCTCGCCCAGACGGGTGATGTGATCTTCTGCTACGCCAAGAGACTTCCAGATCTCAATTGCCTCATCGTCGTCAGTAAAAACAGTAAAGTACAAGCGATCAAGAGGCAGGCCAAGGTGCTCTGGAGAAGAAATAAACTCCATTGCCCAGGTACATGCATCGCGCTTGGTGTAACCACCAAAGGAGAAGTTACCCAGCATCTCGAAGAATGAGAGATGGCGAGAGTCGCCAATGTTGTCAATATCGTTAGTACGAAGGCACTTCTGGCAGGAAGTTGCGCCAATCTCCTTCATAGTCTTGATGCCCTGGTAATATTCCTTGAACTGGTTCATGCCAGCATTAGCAAGAAGCAACGAAGGATCAGAAGGCACCAGAGATGAAGAAGGGTAACGCTTGCAACCCTTGCTCTCAAAGAAGCTTAGGAAGTCCTCGCGAATCTCTGCTGTTGTCATTGTTTTATAGTCAGCCATAAAGTACTTCTCCGTATTCAAATAACTACTCTTTTGTACTGTCTGAGTCTACCGCATCTGACGATGGTTTATCTGGTTCCTTAGTAACTTCTTGAGTATTCCTAAAAAGTAACTGAGAAAAATCATGTCCAAGAATCTTGGGTGCGGGAGCTGAAGACTTGCTGCGCACATGAGCCGTAGTGTCTTGATCAACAAGACGCGACTCCTCAAAGAACTTTGGGTCATCTAGGGCATCATACTCTGGCAGAATATCGCCAGACTCATCCACATACTGCGTCGAGTTAAAAAGCGCGCCATTTGGCGAGACGATCTGTCTGCCCGAATACTTCTCAAAGAAGTACACAAAGATGCCCCTTAGTGCTGCTGTCAAAGGTATGGCAAGAATAGTTCCAACTACTCCGCCAAGAGTGCTGCCAATGACAATACCAACGAGCGAAAGGCCCGGGTGAACTTTAACGCTCGTTGCCATAACCAAAGGTGAGAGCACGTTATCAACAACGTTTTGTGCAACCATCAAGATAACAATGGTCCATACGGTCATGACAGGGTCAACCAAGATGCTCAAAATAAGAGCAATACCTGCCGAGAAAACCGGTCCAACTACAGGAATAATATGGAAGATTCCTGTAACCATGCCAATAAGAGCGGCATAAGGGTTGCCTAAAATCAGACACCCAAAGTACACAAGAATGCCATTAACCGCAGAGGTAATGATAGTGCCTCGCATATATCCACTGGTAGATCTACTTAAGATTGCAAGAATAAGTCTGAACTCATTCTCTTTTTGAGGACCAGCAATAATAGCCATCTCACGGACAATAACTGGATAATCTTTAGCCAACCAATAGGCAAGCACTAGGCCTAAGAAGAAGACCATGAGTTGGTTTGCCATAGAAGAGATGTTGCCTAATGCAGATGTGGAAAGCCAACTCAAAATACCAGAAGCAACTGATATTCCAATACTTGATGCCTGTTCAATTGCAAGTTCTACCGTCTGTCTAACAGCAGGGTTACTTTGAGTGTCAAAGCTCTGCCAAAACTCCCTTGCCATTGCTCCTATCTGACTTGCATACGAAGGAGCGTTTCTGAGTAGCGTAGTGAGCTCAAATACCAATGGCTGCGCAATCAAAATCAAAAATCCTACCAGCACAATGAGCGTAAGAACAAGCGCGATAAGAGCGGAAATGCCACGAGGTACTCCCCTGTCTTCAAGCCAATTGGTAACAGGGCTACAGACAAACGCAACAATTGCGCCAATGGCGAGCAGCTCAACAGCCTGTCCCAGGATGCCAAGAACATACAGTGCAAGCGCGAACAATGCGGCCAGACCAATGGCTGTCCACACCATTAAGCCACGCTGTTTCCATTTTTGAACCGAATCAGAAAAGTTTTGGTGCTTTTGATCCATTAACGATTCACACTTTCTGGGTCAATCTTTTCTTGAATACGCTTTAAGGTGCGGCGAAGCAGCCTTGAAACCTGTACCTGAGAGATATTGAGTTTCTCTGCAATCTCTACCTGAGTAAGACCCTCAACAAAACGCATACGAATAATCTCTTGCTCTCGTGGCGAGAAGTCTCTAATGGCCTCTTCAAGAACAATGCGGTCATCTGAACCAGCAAGGTCTTCATCTTCGGTTACATACTGATCAATGATTGAAGGAGTCTCATCTCCATCAGCGCCAGAGCCGCCTCCCTCAAGAGGAACAGAGCTATAAGCGCTGGAAGACTCCATAGCCTCAAGGACCTCTTCAACATTAGTATCAAGACGCTGGGCAATCTCTTCAATTGAAGGGCTTCTTTGCAGCTCTTTAGTCAAGTCAT
>CAUORV010000032.1:0-10473 GCA_963507085.1 uncultured Atopobium sp. | reverse complement strand
GACAATAACTTCAATATTGCAGGTAAAACCTTCAAGCGCTGGACCACCCAGGCAAACGGTGCTGGCGATGAGGTTGCAGCCAGCTCTAACCTGGCTGTTCCTGCAGGTACCGATACTGTTGATTTGTACGCAGACTGGGAGGAGCAGCACCTTACCGTGTCCTTCTCGGCAAATGGTGGTACTTTCTCGGCAAACAGCGTCTTTAAGCAGAATCCAAATGTCTTTGACATCACCACCGATGCAAACGGCGGAGAAGTTGCAACTATCAAGACTCACCCAACTGTTGCTGAGCAGACCAATATCAATGCACTGCTTCAAAACCTTAGCGGCAACACTCTAAGCGCTACAACTGCTGGAATTGCAAGTCCTACCAGCTCTAACACCAATACTGCCTACACAAATATTGCAACTTTTGAGAACCACATTCTGGACAACGCGGATGATCCAATGACCTTCTTTGGCATTGTTATTGGTCACAACTACCACTACTGGTTCACCGACGTTGCAGGCAACTCCCCTGCAACCATCAACGGTGGCGCAACGCTTACCAATGATGTCACCTATTACCTCAAGTGGAAGGAAGATCCTTCCATCCAGAGAGTAGAGCTTACCAGCGATCTTCCTGCTGATATGTGGAGTGACTCTCAGAGCAACACCACTCAGATCAAGGAAGTTTCTAACGATAAGAGCTTCAGTCTTACAGGCGCTATCGATGCAACTTCTGTCATTAATCAGATGAGCGCTTTTGAGAATGGCATTGCTGGCGGCCTCGACGACCTAACCAAGATTACGCTTTCTGGCACAACTTCAACCTTTACTGCAAAGCTCACGCTTCCTGCTGGCGTTGTTGTCCCAGCTAATCCAACAGTAACTACCTCTGGCCTTGGTGATCTCTTTGAGGTTACAAACGTTTCCGTGAACGGTCAGGAAGTTACCGTTACCCTGAAGCTCAAGGGCACTTACACCAACTACAAGCAGCTCAAAGACGCTGTCGAGACAGTTGGCAAAGACGATGCAGCTACCGCAGAAATTGCAAGACCTCTTACCGTAACTGTTGATGGTCTCACACTTGACCCAACTCAGGTAACCAATGGTCAGGAGCTCACTGCTACAGGTACTCTTACTGGCACCTTTGAATCTTTTGCAAAGAACACTGTCACTAATGTCACCAAGAAGTACGAGCTTTCTTGGAACGGCGTTCAGATTGCTGCAAACAGAGACCCTCGTGGTACCGGCATTCAGCAGACTCTGATTGTGAACAACCCAATTGAGATGAACCTTCCTGCAGATATGCTTGCTGACGAGAATACCGAGCATGACCAGGTCATCACTATGAAGGCAGGCTCTAACTTTAACCTCACTGGTTCAATTCTTGCTTCCTCTATCCAGGAGCAGATGAACAACATTGAGCGCGCCTACCCTAATACCAACCACGACACCATTACGCTGAGCAACCTTAAGTTCAAATTCACCGCAACTCTGACCGTTCCTGAGGGAATGACTCTCCCAAGCAACCTTGATGCCAACACCATCCAGGCTTCCAACTTTGGTAGTGGCTTTAAGGTCAGCGATGTCCAGGTCAGCGGCCGTACAGTTACTGTCACCTTTGAGCTCAGCGATCCTTCTTCCATTAGGACGTACTCTGACCTCGAGCGCATTGTTGACGAGGCTAGCGCAAACGATGGCTGGATGAAGCTCACTATTCCTGGCGTCACCATTGACTCCAACGTTGCTGCAGGTACTCAGCTCACTGCCGTCGGCACCGTTACGGGCTCCTTCAGCGCTATTGCTGATTCCACAGCTGGCAACCGCAAGGTCTTCTCGTTCACCTGGAATGGTGTCCAGTGGCCAGACGGTAAGGACGCTGTTGCAACCGATAACGACACCATCCAGCTAACCATTACTGTTGCAGAGGAAGAGACTCCAGAGACTCCTTCCACTCCAACTAAGCCATCTAAGAAAAAGAAGCAGAAGACTCCATACACCGGAGATGCTTCTGCTGCAGCACCTCTTGCTGCACTTCTCGCTGGTATGACCGCTGTAATGACTTCACTTGGCATTACTAAGCGTCGTAAGAATAAGTAAGAAAGAAAGTGATAGGTTCTGTATCGCTCTAGTTAGGATGTGCTATGAAAAGTAAGGCAAGGATTGTAGCGGGATTGCTTTTAGCTGCCGTTGCATTCGTCGCAGCATTGCTGCCCAACCTTAGCGTGGCTTACGCAGAAGACACCACAGGTCTTCAAATCAATGCTCTGAGCATTGAAGATGCGTCGACTCACGCCCAAGTTGCTGACCTTCTTGCAGGTCAAACCCCTGCGCTTAAGGCGGGAGTCACCTACGCCTTGAATGTTGGCTATACAATCCCTGCCTCGCTGCAGTTCTCGCCAACCTACCTCAACGTGAGGTTTGGAGACGGACTCTATGTCACAGGTCTTCCAGGTGCAACGTTTACCGTTGGTGGCATCTCAAACACCAGTTTCTCTAACCTGGTTACCGCACCTACGGGAACAGGAACCCTTCCTTACGGCTATCCTGGCGCAAGTTCCGAGAAGAACCGCAGTGGTGATTTGGTCTACATGACCAATAACGGCCTTACCCAGGTCTCTTCCAGGGGAGAGATTCAGTTCAAGCTTGATGACGCTGTTGAGAACCAGAGCGCAAGTCAGGTTATCGCAAATGCAATTCGTGTTAGCTTGAGCACCGCTGCAACACAAAACATTGATCCACATACCTCATCTGTTACTGCAGCTGACGCCATGACCTACGGCTTCTGGGCTGATCAGTCCACCGAGGTTCTCTCTAAGGGTGGCACCACCTCTACCCTGCAGGTTTCTACCACAGGCTCTAAGGTACTCACCGAGGCTAACAGCAAGACTACAGTTCAGGTTGTCTACCCAAGCGATATGGAGCTTGTTGGTGTCAACGAGACCAGCCTCTACAACACCCCAGGTACCATCGTCTCTACTACCGATGACGGCACTAACAAGACCGCAACAGTCGAGTGGAACGAGCCAGGCTCTTACGCAGGCACCCCAACCTTTAAGCCACAGATTAAGGTTCCTGCATCAAGCACCAGACCTAACAACTCAACCTTTAACGTCACCATCAAGAACCTCACTATGTCCGTTTGGAATGACACCCCAAACGTCAACCGTACCTCCGCAAACGCTTCTTCTACGCTTACGGTTACCGTAATTGACGGTCTTAACCCAGAGCGTCTTACCACACACGCTCTTGTCGACACAGCTCCTAACTGGGCATACAAGAAAAACGATACCTACAACGTTCGTCTTGGCACCTACCTCATCAAGAACGAGCTCTCCTCAGACACCGCTCCAAAGACGCTCGAGATGACCATCGATCAGAACCAGACCGCTATCATCCGCGGCGTCACCATCCCTTACAAGGCTGGTATGACCTACGGTCCAATCCACTGGACCGCGTCTGACGGTTCTAGCGGAACTGCTGACCCAAGCATTCTGCGCACCTCTGGTGTCTCAGCACTTATCACCAACACAGCACTTGGCCTTGATATCAACACTTCCATCACTTCTATCAAGGTTGACCTTGGTCCAATTCTTGGCGGATACGATGGCATTAGGCCAATGAGCGATCTTCTCGATACATGGAATCCAAACAACAAGCATGTCACTGACGAGTACTACGGCTGGAGCTACATCTCCAATGGCGTTTATGGCTCTTGGAAGAAGGGTACTAACGCCGACGTTGTCACTAACGTCAAGCTCTACGACACCGGTACCACTCCTGACGCAGGTGTTACGCTGACCGCTAAGTCCGGCGCACCTAAGGTTCTTAATGGCGTTGGTAGCATCGATAAGACCCAGATTAATGGCGGCGAGACCTTTAAGATTTCTGGCCGCATCGACGACGCTAACTGGGACTGGAACCCTCTTCAGGAGCCAGTGCTCTACGTCATCATGCCTGAGGGCTTTACCTACAGTAACCTTACCGTTTCCAACGGTACACTCAGCGCTCCTGAGTTTGTAGGAACGTACGATAAGGACGGCGTAGCTGTTAAGGTTTGGAAATACACCATTGATGTTGGTGACGAGACTCGTGGTCAGTATCAGCCAGACTTTACCAGCAAGAATATGACTCTGAGCATGGATGTCCATACCACCGATCTTGCAGGCAAGGGCATCTATCACATCAACGACTTTGTTGGCATTACCACCAAAGACTTCAAGGAAATTGGCGCTCAGATTAAGGCCGAGCACTGGGACCGCAGCAACTGGAACACTTCCCAGTACACCAGCTTGTTTGGTAACAGCGTTAACTCTGGCGAAACCATGGTTTCTCTCTCCGAGCGCCCTGGTATCAACATTGCACAGGCATCTGCCATTGCTGCTGCATCTACCCTTTCTGTAAAGGACGTCGTCTCTGGAACCGTTACCGACTACACCTACGATTCCACTAACCCAAATGCAACTACCCCTGTTATGCAGCGCGGAGACACCGCAACTGTTCACATTGCTGTCCGCAATAACACTGGTAACACTGCAAATACCACGCAGCTGTTTGTTCCACTGCTTTCCAAGTCTGCAAACCGCGGTGCTGGCATTAACCCAGAGGGTGCAACTCAGCTTCCTCTTGCGCTTGAGGGCGTAAGTTCTTCTTCCAACTTCTCTTATCAGTACATCAAGCTGAACCCTGGTGTTACCTACACCGCAAACCATGCTCCACAGCCTAGCGACTACACCGTAGTCAACGATCCAGCTGAGGCTGACATGGTGCTCTTTACCTCAACACACGCACTTGCTGCAAATAGCGGCGGTTTTGTTGACGTCACCTATAAGGTTGCCGACAACGTTGACGCTTCCTACGACGGCAAGCGCAGCGTATTCAGCAGCGTTCTTGACTACGATATCGCTGGTAACCACTCCACTCGTAGCCTCTCCACCCACGCTCTGAGCTATGCAGGCATTGACCTCAAGATCAATAAGGTCTGGGACGATAACAACAATGCAGCTGGTAAGCGTCCATCCACAACTGACTTTGGTGCCAACAATCTGGTTCTCTCTAACGATAAGAACCTTGATACCAGCACCATTGCGCCTGAGGTTTCCGATAATAGCAATAACACCTACACCATCGTCTACAAGGGTCTTCGTAAGTACGTAGACAATACTGCTGCTGATACTGTTTCGTACACCATCACCGAGAACGTTCCTAATTCCTACGTTTCAACTAGAAGTAGCATTTCTCGCGTTGAGCAGTACACCACCACTCAGTCGCTGGTAAATGTCTACAATGTCAGGCCTGTTATTGTGACGCCATCCGTTACCAAGATTGTCGAGGGCGATTACCCAGATGTTCCTACACCTGGACAGCCTTCACCTGCGTCTCTGGTTAATTCTTACCTGAGCGCGAGCGACGTTAGCGCAGCGGGTACTGCAAGCGCCACAAGCGCCGGCGGCATCATAAGTGACAGCCTTGCCGAGAGCCTCATCAATGACTTCCTGGCAAATGGCTCAGAAGACGAGGGCGATGCCCCTAATGTCTTTATCTTTGAGATGACACGCCTCGACCCATCTAGCCCAATGCCTGAGGGAACCACCGGCAACACTGCTCGTACCCGCAGACTTCTTGGTGGCGATGCTGTATTCCACAACATCACGTTCACTCAGCCTGGCACCTACGTGTACACTATCAAAGAGGTCACCGGCACCCAGAACATCCAGTACGATCAGAGCGTCTACACCGTTACCTACCACGTAACTGACGATGGCACTGGCCAGCTTGAGGCAACGCGCACTATGACCAAGACTGACGAGGACGGAAACGTTACCACCGTTGACCTTGGCGAGTATAACGATGCGCCAGGGGCCGTCTTTACTAACGTCTATCCTGATCCACTTCCTGCTAGGGACTATCCAGTTATCCAGAAGGTTGTTACTGGTGATGCTCCAGATACTCCAACCGACTATCCATCAGTTCTCCCTGATGACAACGGTGGCAATCCACGCACCGCAACAACCCAGGATATCTTCAAGTTCACTCTCACCCGTGACGATCCTTCCTACCCAATGCCAAACAACGCAACAACAGATACTGTTGAGACTTCTGTTGCAGTTTCTGGCGATAATAACTTCGGTGAGCTAGTCTTTACTCAGCCTGGCACCTATGTCTACACCATCAAAGAGGTCACCGGTACTAATCAGAGGGTGACTTATGACAAGTCTGTCTATACCCTCACCTACACTGTCTTCAAGAATGATGATGGCGAGCTTGATTTCACCTATCACATTACTAAGACTGCCGAAGATGGAACTGTCACTGAGGTTGACCAGTGTGAGTGCAACAGCACACCTCCTCTGGTCTTCACCAACGACTATCCAGAGCCTGAACCTCAGCCAACACCTGAGCCTGAACCAACCCCAGAGCCTGAGCCAACACCTAGCCCTGATCCACACAAGCCTTCTAAGACCAAGAAGAAGCGCGTTTTGCCAGACACCGGCGATGTCGCTGAGCTTGTGATTGCTTCTGTTGGAATGGTTGCTTCTGGCATCACCGCTCTCGGCTTTGCGCTAAGGGCCCGCAAGCAGAAGTAAGACCCAACTGCTAGAGCGATCTTCTCGCCCACAAAGCATTAATGTTCTACGAAATAACCCCGGATTTCCCCGGGGTTATTTTTTGTGCAAATTCTTCTGCAAATTCATCTTTGAGGATTTATCCATTAACGAAAAATATACGACCTTTTACAGAAATGCTTTTATCTCTCGTCTGCATCGAAATCATAATTTCTAATAACTATTGAAGAAATCTACGTAGTTCCATCCTTCTGTCCGTTCTGTTGTACAGATGTTCTTTTCTAACTGGAAATACTAATCACATAGATTTCTCTTACAGAAAGGACTTCTTATGAAGCCTACTATTGACTTAGATGCTGCTCGTAACAAATTAGTTGGTGGCAAAGATCAACTTCTTAAGAAAATTGATGAGGTAAAAATCCCTGCTAATGCACAAAGCATTATATCTGCTGCAGGAGACGCTATAACTGCAACTGCTAAAGGAGTAGCTGACAACGCAGTAGAAACTGCATCAAATGTCTCAAAAGCTGTTACTGACGGAGTTAATGTTATTAAGGAAAACACGCCTACAGCACGTCGCAAACAAGCTCGGATGAATGGATTTGGCGACGGAATTAAACAAGGCGCTTATCTTGCCGGAACAAAACGTTTTAACTTCCTCTATGCCTACGTTGCTACAATGTGCTATTTCCTCCGAGCCGATGGAGAGTTTTCATCACAGGAACAACTTTGGGTCGAAGAACAACTTGATAACCTACAGCTAGGCTTAGCACTTCCAGAGGCCGTTAAAGAGAAGTTGCTTTCTATAATCGCTGATGATTCCATAACTTTTGATGATGTTAAGGAGTTTCTTGAGGCTGTTGAGGTTTCTCAACTCGAATCAATTTCGAAAAAGGTACAGATTGCTATCGAAATTGATGAGGAAATAACCGAGGAAGAGCTAGCAGCAAATGAGCTCTTTAATGCATACATTACAGAAAGAGTTGCAAATGACATTGTCAATGACCAGCGAGTTAAAGAGATTATCAGCTCCGCTGTAAAGGAATATGGTGAAAATCTCGACCGCATTGATTATGAGTTTAAACAGCTTACTAAACTCCAGGATTCTGATGCAGCGTTCCTCATTGGCGCAACTGCACTTCAAGTTATTAGAGTTCTTCTCATTAATAAACTCACCGAGGTAGAACCTGCGGGATCGAACAATTTTAAAGAAGCTAGACTTCATGATGCTCAGAGTAAGATTTTCGAACAATTTAATGCTACTGAAGAAGCAAGTAGACCTCTTTATGCCTCCAAAAGCCATATATTATCTGCTCGTGGAGTTCCTTATGACGCCACCCGTTTTGCTGACGGCAATTTTGGAATATTTAAGGGCGCCAATCATCGCTTTGGAACATTTGGTCATGATCCAATTCTTGGACTGATTTTTGGAACAGCCAATATCATGACAAATACTCTTACTGCACCTAATCCAAATCCTCTTATTGGAAAATTTGGCTATCTGCCCACCTCCTTTAACGTAGAGTACGATCCATTTGGAAAGAATCCTCATATCACCACTCCTACGTCTACATTGTTGCTTTTGGGTGCTGCGGCAAAGAGAATTCCTTCTGAACCTGATGCAGCTGCTGCCGCATTAATTAAACAAATCATCCATATTGGTACAGATTTGTATACGCCAGTAGGAATCCAGCTACCTATCGAAAACCTGATTCTTAACAAGGCAACCACCGAAAAACTGACTAGCTATGTCAATATGGGAGACATTGTTAAAGTTGGTGGTCAGGCAGCGGCTGCGATTGCAATCAATTGGCTTGTTGCCGCTCTTCATGGATGCTCTCTCTTTAATAAAGATGATGGAACTGAATTTTGCTCTGAAATGTACCAAGTCAGAACTAAAAAGATTCTTCTTATCTCTAATTCTATTGCCACATCAAGCAGCGTTATTCAGGCTGCTATCACAAAGAATCCTAGAAACCTTGATATTGGTGGAGCTGCAGTTTTGATTTATAGACTCTTCACAGATATGAAATTCATATCCAAGCTTAAGCAGGAGTTTATGACATCTGAGCTGGCAAAGGTATATGACCAGAGGGTTCAGGGTCTTCTATAGCCTATAAGCAAAACAGCCGCCTTCAACTAAGAAGACGGCTGTTTTTCTTGGATAAGACGTTTTTCTCGCCAGAGGTTACTCCCCTAGCATGGTTTGTAGGTCATAACCGAAGGACTTAACAAACTCGTAGGCATCCTTCTGCCAGTCCTCCTTGAAGACGCCAGGAGCGGTCTCAAAGAAACTGGAGTCCAGATAGCGAATAATAATGAAGTTGCTATTTGGCTGGTCGAAGCCATTGCCCCTAGTGAAATCGATTCCGTGACCAGTATTTCTTCTCATTGCTGCTTCAAGAATAGGTACTGTGAGCTCGTTGACAGGAACTACAATGTCCGCCCTATCAAAGAAGCCACCTTTTTCTTTAGTGAAGACAAAGAGATTGTTGAGTGCGCCACCAGCAACACACTGAACTCGACGAATGTCGGAAAGCTTGACCTGATGCTTTGCGCCGGAAATCACGCCGTTTGCGATTGTGATCTTTTTCTCCTTGAGGCTGAACCCAAGCTTAGTGTTTAACGTGTCAAGGTTATTAGGGAACTCAGTAGTAAGCTTATTGGCTGCAAAAGCGAGGATGATTGTCTTTGTATCCAGAATGTTGTGACCAAATTCGCGGAGCTTTAGATCTGTGTCAATGCTAACGAGGTTGTGGCCTTCGTTGTCCTTAAAGGTAATCTCGTAAGGGCCGTTTGAGCTGCAATAGTTCAGCAAAAAGGTTGAACCAACCTCGGAAAACAGGACGTTTACCTCTGGTTTTCCATTACCAGGAACGTAAGCCAAGCCGTCTTTGGTGACGGTATAAGAATACTTATCGTCGCACTTAATTGATACTTGTCGATCCTCAAAGATACTTCTCATAAGCCTTTTACCTCCACGTTTTGCAATACAGGAAATAACCGGGAACTACCTAAAATTATATCGTGTTGCTGGGAAATTGTTTGCAGTGCGCTTAGTTTTCGGTGGATGAGGAGAACTTGACGTTATCAGAGCCGTCAAAACAATCGGTTAATGTGATTTCTGCATAACGGAGTCAATTTATTCATAATCGTGAATACAGCAATTTTAGGGTACCGATTTTAGGCCCCAAAAAGGTAAAAAACCCGTTTAGTTGGGGATGAAAATTGAAATTTTGCTGTTTGAGCCCCAACTAAACGCATTTTTTACCATAGTTAAAAGTTTTTCCTGGGCAAACGCGTATGCAGAAAAATGTAACCCCCAACTAAACGCATTTTTTACCACTTGGCGCTGAAGCGGGAGTGGGAGCTTTGTAAAACACCAGGAAAGCGGTGCGGCCGCATGGTTCTGTGCTCCAGATACGATGATTCTGGTGTGTTACACAAAACAGGCTCCTGGTTTACCAGGAGCCTGTTTTTTAGCTATCAGAGAGCTTGGAAAGTCCGGCTATTAGCTGTTCTTCCTTCTAAGAGCGATGCCAAGACCACTCAGGGACAGAGCTGCAGCTCCAACGATTGAAGCAATACCTGAAGCGTCGCCAGTGTAAGGAAGACCTGGCTTCTTAGGCTCTGGAGTAGTAGGCGGCGTGGTTGGAGGAACAACAGGAGCAGTGTTGGTCACTGTGAAACCGTCGTCCTGATTACCTATGATCTGGGTTGTGTAGCCAGAGATAGGAGTCTCGGAGATGGTGTATGCGTACTCGTGACCATCAGTCTTGTCGTAGAACTCAAGGTTGCTGAAGGTGTGCTTCCAGTCGTCAGCCTTGGTGATGGTTACCCTATCAACCTCGACACCATCACGATACAGAACAATCTCAGCGGAATCGCCTTCCTGGTTCTCCCAAACCTTGGTGACCGGAAT
>CAUORV010000031.1:0-10555 GCA_963507085.1 uncultured Atopobium sp. | reverse complement strand
GAGTTGCGAATCCAGACTCAAGCGCCGCAATAAGCCTGAAAAGTGCATGAAGTCTGAGTAAATTTACTCAGACATGACGAGAAAAACCGGCAAATAGCTCAGACTTGGTGAACTTTTCCGGCAAATAGCTCAGACATGGCGAGAAAATCAGGCTTCATGAAAGGGCGAACTCAGACACGCTTTAAATCTCGCCTGAAAAGTGAGCCTGAAAAGTGCAAAGATTCTGTATTTTGGATACAGATTCTTTGATGAAATCAGGCAAATCCACAGATTCTTTGAAGCATTTAGGCAAAAGTTACAGATTCTTTTAAGAAATCAGGCGCGCAACGAACATATAGCGAGAAACCCAATCTCCCCGCAATGTCCACACACAAAAATACCCACCAGCAGGCATTTGCTTGCTGGTGGGTACATTTTTAACGCACTAGAAGTTTGAGCTGCGGCTTCGCGTTGTCGCGCCTGCAGCCCTGCAGCTCAGAGCACCTACAACTTAGTAGTTGAGGGACTGCTCCTCGAAGTATGCCTGTGGATGACCGCAGACTGGGCAGACCTTTGGTGCAGATGCGCCGACGTGCAGGTGACCGCACTTGAGGCACTTCCAAACCTTGACACCCTCGCGCTCAAAGACCTCACCGGACTCAACGCGCTCAAGAAGCTTCTGATAGCGCTCCTCGTGAGTCTTCTCGATGTTACCGACAAGACGGAACTTAGCAGCGATCTCTGCGAAGCCCTCCTCCTCAGCTACCTTAGCGAAGTCAGCGTACATAGTGGTCCACTCGTAGTTCTCGCCAGCTGCTGCGTCCTTGAGGTTCTCTGCAGTCTCTGGAATCTTGCCGCCGTGGAGATACTTGAACCAAAGCTTAGCGTGAACTTTCTCGTTGCCAGAAGTCTCGGTGAAAATGTTGGAAATCTGCTGATAACCATCTTTTGCAGCCTGGGAAGCATAGTAGCTGTACTTGTTGGTAGCCTGGGACTCACCAGCAAAAGCTGCCTCGAGGTTCTTCTTTGTCTGAGAATTCTCAAAATCTACTGCCATTTTTTCTCCTCTCCCGCGTTAACGAGTGGCACGTTAACGCATGTCAAAGCGCTTGTGAGCGCAATGTTAAGCGCCTGGGTAGCGCCGTGTTACCTGTGGTGAACAAATGCAAATGATAATCATTAGCACTTATGCTCATATACTGACCCCTTCGTCAGCATTATGAATTATAACCATTTAGGGCAACCAGTATTCATCATTTTTCTGACAAAAGCCTTCCTTCGCAAGTTCTTCAAGTAAGCCAAGGGTAACCTGCTCATCAAGGGTTTCTCGCCCCGCATTGACCTCAATCTGGCAGAGCTCCTGGTGAAGCGTTTCAAACACCGCTCCTCCCTCGTCTTTATGGGCGAGAAGAACACGCAAGAGCTCGGCTCGCTTCTGTCGATGAGATCCCTCAAAGCGCGACTGCTTGACGTGGCTTTTGGACCTTCGCGAAGGATTGGGAATGGTTTTCTTAAGGTACGCGCCATAGTCGAGAAGGGCGTAGTACCAGCTACGTGGCGTGAGCTCCGTCGCAGCTGCGTCCGCGGCATCCGCAACGCTTGCAGGACACGTAAGCTCTATCAGAGGAACAAGCTCGGAGTCTGGCACGCCTTCTGCCTGGGGATATAGTTCGTGCAGGAAGACTGTGCGTACGTTGGTCTCCAGGTAAACACCGTGCAGGTTAAACGCAAACGCACGAATACCAGCCGCAGTAGCAGGACCAATGCCTGGAAGCTTTACCAGCTCCTTTGGATCTTGCGGAAAGACGCCGCCCGCCTCAGATATTGCCTGAGCAGCTCGGTGCACGGACAAAGCTCGACGGTTGTAGCCAAGACCCTGCCACTCCTCAAGCACGTCAGAAGGGGCTGCGGCAGCCAACGCGTCAACCGTTGGGAATCGCTCCAACCACCTCTGCCAGCGACCATCCACGCGGCTGACCTGCGTCTGCTGAAGCATGACCTCAGAAATCCAGATAGCATACGGGTCGTACGTGCGGCGCCAAGGTAAATCGCGATATAGCTCGCGGCCTTTCTTTGCCACAAACTCGACAAACGCACGTAGCTCAGGCGTAAGCTCTGCTCCGCCGGATGCGCCAGCGTGCTTGTCGGTCGAAACTTCCAGACCTTCGTTCATCTTTGTATGTGAGATTTTCTTATCGACCAATATTGAACTCGTAAGGCTTTTTCTCGGCAGAAATAACCTCACCATCAAGCAGGTTATCAAACGTGCCAGCAGTAATCTCGGCCTCAATAGCGGCAGTAGCATTCTGGATAATCTGCTCGTTACGCTGGGCATTCTCGTTCTTGACCAGCTGGAACTCGCCCACCATCTCTGGCATAAGGCCCTCTACAACAACTTGATGCAAGGTTACGGACGCAAAGAAATTACGCAAGGTTTTCTCGGCACTGCACCAAAGAGGACCAAAATAGCACGAATTGCGACGAGGGCAAGGCTCGTTATTTGGCCCGGCCCATTCGCAGCTAGAAATGAAAACAGGACCCTGAACTGCCTCAACAATGTCAAGAACACTCACTTCATTAGGATCAATAGCCAGCATCATGCCGCCGTGAGCGCCGCGCGTGCTGACAATTACTCCGGCAAGGACCAGGTCGTGCTGGATTGAGCGAGCAAAGGAGTATGGAATATCGTTTTCATCTGCGGCATCGCGAACAGAAAGAAGCTTCTTTGGGCTTCTCACCAGCGAAGAAAGCATGCGGATTGCATAATCAGTTTTGCGTGAAATTTCCATTGGTTCTCCAAGTACCCCTCTTGCGTCCGCTTGAGGGACTGCTTTTCTCACTTATCTGGTTTGTGACCAGGCTAATCGTTGTTACAAGTTCAGTTACTATCAGTTCAGTTGTTGCTAGTTCAGTTATTGCTAGTTCAGTCGTTGCTTCTTGCTCTACCGTTGCTACCAGTTCAAAATTTTCCAGCCGCGCTTGTTTGCAAGTCTGGCAAGCGTTGGACCAGGGCAAACGGCACACGGCGTTTGTGCTGCCGATAAAAGCGTTGCGTCCGAGTAGTGATCGCCGTACGCGTACGCAATCTCCCAGTTGCCCTCGCCAAACCGCTGGTTGCACCACTCGGTTGCCGAGACCAACTTCTGGGCACCCTCAATCACAGGACCGTCAACCTTGCTGGTGTAGTGACCGTCTGCTCCCACCTGCATCTTTGTGGCGAGAAACCCGTCTACTCCCAGCTTCTCTGCGGCCAATTCCGCGATAGGTTCAAACGTTGCTGAAACCAACAGCACACAGCAACCCTCTGCCTGCCGACGACGCACCTCTTCCAGCGCCTGAGGGCGATACATCCCCTCAATTACCTCGCGATGAAAATCGTGCATGACGGCATTTGCAAACTCAACGCTATACTGCGTAAGTGCACCAACAACCAGCTCACGAGCCTCTTCCTGCCTTTGAGGAAGGTGCAGCTTGTAGCGAGCTCCCCACCACACAAGCTTGAGCGTGCGTGCAATTGAGGACAGGTGGCGACGAAGCAAATACGCAGAGAACAAGAGTCCTGACTGTCCAGAAATGACGGTTCCGTCAAAATCAAAAACAGCAATTTTCTTGATCGAATCTGAAGTGTGTTCTGTGTTAGCAGATTCTGCGGATATGGAATTTGCACTATCGCGTTGCGACAGCGCATCCAAAGTATTCTGATCCCGCACAATCCACCTCACTTTACCTCTGCATTTAAATGTTTCTTCAGCAGAAGCACTTAGATACATTCTGATGTAAAGATAGCACACAATGCTTTATTTTCTGACCTAGTTTCAATAAATTAAAGATGTAATTTAAATCTTTTATGCTGGACTTTTTTACTAATGAAAAAGCCCTCCGAAGAGGGCTTGAACATGCAATGGCGGGATATGCGGGGCTCGAACCCGCGACCTCCGACGTGACAGGCCGGCGCTCTAACCAGCTGAGCTAATACCCCGGACGCCTTGTTGCGAATTGAAATAATACAGGGAACTTTTATTCTTGTCTAGCGTTATTTTCAACGAATTTGAAAATTTTCTTGAAAATAACCACTTGGCGAGAATAACCGCAGTTCAGAAGCGTGAACGCTCACTAGAAATCCACAACTTCCTTACGAAAGTTCTACTGAAGAGCAACGCTAGTGGTGTTTCCCGTGGAATCAGTTACCTTAAGCGTAGTTCCATCAAGCGTAGCTGCAGTGATGGTTCCGTTTCCACCAACAGCCTTGCCGTCCTTATCGGCAATAAGTGTTGGAAGAGAGCCGTCTACCAGGGCACATGCAACAACATCCCAGCCAGAATCGCGATTCTCCGGAACCAAAATGGTGTCGTTGAAAAGAATTAGACTGGTAGGAGTTCCCTCTACCTCAAACAGAACGCTCTTTGTTCCTGAATCACTAGTACGAACAACAGCGGTTTTACCGTCGCTCTGCTTCTCCAGGGAATACTTCAAGCCGTGGAAGGTAACCGAGCCGTCAACCGACTGCTCGTCCTGCTGCTTCTCGTCAGCGTAAGCGGACTGGGTCTGCTTTGGCTGCTGACTTGCAGATTCACTCTTAGTGCTTGTAGCACAGCGAACAATAAAGAACAGAGCAGTAAGCGCAACAATAGCTGCGAGCACCAAAATGATGACCGATTTTCTATTTGGAGGTTCAGGCGTGTTGTCGGCCTGTCGAGGGCTCTGAGGAATTTGTGCACCCTGACCTGCGCGAAGTGTAGAAATGTTCTTCAGGTCAACCGATGAAGCCTCAGGGGTCTTCTCGCCAGATGAACTTGTTCTCATGTGGTTTGCCATGCTTAAACCTCCCGACGTGCCTCAATTGCACGTCCCAATGTTACCTCATCTGCGTACTCAAGGTCTCCGCCTACGGGAAGTCCGCTTGCCAGTCGGGTAACCGTCATTCCAAGCGGATTGATAGTTCTGGAGAGGTACGTTGCGGTTGTTTCTCCCTCAACGTCCGGATTAGTTGCCAGAACAACCTCGGTTACGGTGCCGTCGGCCAGGCGGGACAGCAGCTCACGCACGTGAAGCTGCTCGGGGCCAATCTTGTCCATGGGCGAGATAACGCCGCCCAGAACGTGGTAGAGGCCGTGGAATGCGCCGGTGCGCTCAATTGCTGAGACATCCTTAGGCTCGGAGACCACGCAGATTTTGCTGCGATCTCTGGAAGAGTCCAGACAGATGTCGCATTCGTCGCGCGTTGCATAATTAAAGCAAATGGGGCAAAAATGCACCTGCTGTTTTAGCTCCAGGATGGCCTGAGCCAAACGGCGAGCCTCCTCAGAATCAACCTCTAGAAGATGATAGGCAATGCGCTGAGCCGACTTAGGACCAATGCCTGGTAGGCGGCCTAACTCGTCAAGCAAACGCTGCAGTGCACGACCATCGTTTGTGGTATCAAACGCCATGGATTAGAACAGTCCTGGGATATTCAGTCCGCCGGTCACTGCGCTCATCTGGGCAGATGCCTGAGACTCTGCAGACTCAAGAGCATCGTTTACGGCTGCCAGAATCATGTCCTGGAGCATCTCAATATCCTCAGGATCAATTGCCTCAGGATCAATGGTAATATTGGTCAGGCGCAGATCGCCGGATGCGGTTACCTTAACAGCGCCGCCACCAGCACTTGCGGTTGCCTGCATAAGGGAAGCCTTCTGCTGAGCCTCCAGCAGCTGCTCCTGCATTTTACGAGCCTGAGCCATCATCTGATTGCGGTTCATGCCGCCCATGTTAAATCCACCACGTGCCATATGTTCTCCTATCGTCGTATCTATTTTAGACAAGTTGCGCTTTTTGCGCTGGCGCATGAGGGTCCATGCACCAAAGCGTCATATCGCGAGAATATCGCGAAAAGTTCTAGTTGTTTGCAGGGTCTACGGGAGCCTCAGCATCCAGCTTCTTCTCTACCGACAAAGAAACCGCTGGTCCAAATACCCTTTCAAGCATGTCCGCCACGCTGTTGAGCTCTGGTGGAAGCGCTGAACGAGCAGCAATATCCTCTGGTGAAGCTGGTACTGGAGCAGGCTTTGGAGCCGGAACTGGTTCGGGTTCAGGCGCTGCGGGTGCAGGCGCTGGTGCGGGTGCAACTGGAGCCGCTGGTGCAGCTGGAGCTGCTGGCACAGAAGCGGGTGCAACTGGAGCTGGAGCGGCATCTTCAACGGAGTTGTCCAAAACTGCAGCTACATCGTCATCGCTGTAAGGTACCTGATCGTAGTCGAGTGCCTCAGTAGGCGCACTGCCAGACGCAGGCTCATCCCAAGGCATCGGATATGACGCCTCTGACGCTGGTGCAACGGGAGCTGCAGGTGCTGGAGCAGGCGTAGGTGCCTGAGCGGGAACAGCGGCAGGAGCGGGCTGCGCAACTGGCTCAGGAGCTGGTGCGACGGGCGCAGCAGGAGCCACTGGAATTGCAGGCGCGGGTGCAGGAGCCGGAGCCGGCACCTGAGCTGCGCGTTTCTCTCGAGAGATTGCCGTTGCGGCAAGGCTCGACTCAACATATTTGATGCGGCGCGGGCCCATGACCTGGGCAACGCACTCTTTTACAAACTCGGAAACTGCCGGCGCACTGAGCATCCTCATGGCAAACGAGGAGCCCTTGGGAAGCGTAACTACCAGCTCAGAGCCGTCGTCGGACTCAAGCGTTGAGCTGACCAGCAGTGCTGCATGAGCAGCATTTTTGGAGGCACAAACCTTGCCGACTTCTTTCCACTGTCTGACGAGAAGTGCGTCTGCCTGGTCAACTTCCTTTGGAGCAGGCACGGGCGCAGGTTGTGGCGCAGGTGCCGGTTGCGGAGCTGGTGCAGGTTGTGGAGCTGGCGCCGACTTTGGTGCAGGTGCTGGGGCCGGTGCGGGAGCTGGCGCTGGGGTTGCAACTGGAGCGGGAGCCGTCGCTGGTGCAGGTGCCGGAGCCGCCTCTGGTGCGGGGGCAGGGACGGGAGTCGGCGCGGCAACAGGAGCTGGCTGCGGTGCCGGAGTCGCCACAGTCGCAGGAGCCGGCTGTGGAGCCGAGACAGGTGCGGGAGCTGCGGGTTTCTCGCCAGCAGGAACAGCAACAACACCGTTTGCAAGCTGCTGCTCAAGAACTGCCACCCTATCTGCCAGCGCTTCCAAAGAAAGCTCCGTGTTAGGTCGTGCCAGCTTAGTGAACGCAACCTCTAGAACAAGTCGCTGGTTAACGGCGGTACGCATCTGATTTGCAGCGTCGCCCAAAACGGTCAGAACCCTGGAGAGCCTATCAACCGACCCGAAAGCCTGAGCTTCTTTAGTAAGCTGCTCATTTGATGCGGTGGAATTTGCCAGCGCTGGAGAATCAACGCCTACAGCTGCGGCAATGTAGAGATCTCTTACGTGGACGGCAAGCTCACGCGTGAACTGAAGCAGATCTTTGCCGCCTTCAAACAGCGTATTTACCGTGGTAAAGATCGAAGAAATGTCGCGCTGAGCCAGAGCCATCGCAGCGTTGTTAATAAGAGAGCCGGACGACTGACCCAAAACGTCTCGAACTGTCTGCTCAGAAATGACGCCGCCGCCATAAACGGAGAGCTGCTCAAGAGAAGAAAGGGCGTCGCGCATACCGCCGCGCGCATGACGAACAATAAGATCAATAGCTGCGTCTTCGTAGGTAAAACCCTCATTTTTGCAGACGTTGACCAGGTGCTCTGCCATCTCGTCAGCAGCAATGGAGCGGAAGTCAAAGCGCTGCACGCGGGACAGAATAGTTGCAAGAATTTTCTGAGGATCGGTGGTACACATGATAAATGTCACGTGTGAAGGAGGCTCCTCCAGCGTCTTAAGCAGGGCATTAAAAGCCGCCGAGGTAAGCATATGCACCTCGTCGATGATGTAAACCTTGCCCTTGCCGCGCACAGGAGCGTAGCTAGCGCGAGAAATAATCTCTTCTCGCACGTTATCAACACCGGTGTTAGAGGCAGCATCAATCTCAAAGACGTCTGGATGCTGACCGGCAGCAATCAGCTGACAGTCCTCACAAGTGCCGTCGGGCAGGTGACCAGGAGCCTCGTGACAGAGGATGGCCTTTGCCAGCAAACGAGCCATAGTGGTCTTACCTGTGCCGCGAGGTCCGCAGAACAGGTATGCGTGGCTAAGCTTTTGCTCCAAAACCGCTCGCTCAAGGGTGCCAACCACGTGTTTCTGGCCAACTACCTGCTCAAACGTTTGCGGGCGATACTTTGTATACAGTGATTCCATTCGTCCTCCGACGGCAGATTTTTCACTTTCAAGTATACCCTCTGAGTTGAGAGGGTTTCTCGCCAAACAAAAACGGGGCAGCCGGAGCTACCCCGATTCTGTACTCTGCGGTCTTTGCGCGAGCAAATACCTGCTACTCTGCAGCCTCTTCGGTTGCAGGTGCCTCGGCCTCGGCCTCAGCCTCTGGCTCTGGCTCTGCGACTGGTGCGTTCTTTGCGAACTCAGCAGCACGCTTTGCCTTCTCAGCAGCCTTAGCCTCAGCAGCAGCCTTACGAGCAGCCTCCTGCTCAGCAGCCTTAGCAGCCTTTGCCTCCTTGGCAGCCTTAGCAGCCTCGAGAGCAGCGTTTGCTGCGCCACCGAACTTGTCGGCGAAGCGCTGGACACGTCCACCAGTATCGACAAGCTTCTGCTGACCCGTATAGAATGGGTGGCACTTGTCGCAGAGGTCAAGACGCATCTCTGGAACAGTTGCGTGTGTGGTCCAGGTGTTTCCGCAGGTGCAGCGAACGGTGCACTCTACGTACTCTGGATGAATACCTTGCTTCATGCAGGACTCCTTACATCGGCCCTGGTTTCCGACCAGAGCAGGGGTGTCTTTATGAGCACGTGCTCAATCAAGACAATAAGCTGAAAAAGTATAGCAGAACAAACCGTCTGTTGCTAGAACTAGTTGGCGAGAAATTCACATTTTGTTCAGACATTCCCTGTGCGCAAGTGTCCGTCAATAGTCTAAAATCCAATGCGTCACACAAAGCTGGCTTGCAGCACCTCGGAGGCATAATGTTTTTATCGATTGATGTGGGTAACACGCAAACTGCCATTGGTTTATTTGACAATGAGGGCACTATGGTGCGTGGCTGGAGAATGCCCACCGATCAAAGTGACACTTCCGATATTCTGCATGGTCGTCTCTTCACGTTCTTCCAGAAAGATGGACTGAGCCTAGACGACGTTGAGGCGGGTGGACTTTCGTGCGTGGTTCCTGTTATCACACGTGCTTGGCAGCGCTGCTTTGAGCTGCTGCTTAACAAGCCTCTGACCCGCATTAACGCGCTTTCCACAGATAAGATTCGCTTCAATATCCCCCACCCCGAGCTTGTGGGTGCCGACCGCGTAGCAAATTCCGTTGCCGCAACTGAGCGCTATGGCTATCCGGTTATTGTGGTTGATTTTGGTACCGCTACCAACTTAGATGTTGTCGATAAGGACGGCGTATTCCGCGGAGGCGCTATTTCACCAGGTATTATGATCTCTGCAAACGCTCTGTTTGCGCGCGCAGCCAAGCTCTCTAGCATTCCTATCAAGGCTCCCGAGACCGTCTTGGGTAACACCACAGAAAGCGCTGTTCAGGCAGGTATTGTAGTAGGCGCCGCCGCTCAGGCAGAGGGTCTGGTTGCCAGAACACTCAAAGAGCCTGGTATTGAGGGTGCAACCGTTATTGCAACAGGTGGTCTGGCAAATACCGTCAGCGAAGCAACAGATGTCTTTGACGTGGTTGATCCGCAGCTTACTATGCGTGGCATTTATCTGATCTGGAAGCAGTCCACTCAGGCTGCAGAGTAGCTGGCTCCGCAGCTGCAGTGCAGCAGTTAGATTGACAGCTAGAGCAGCGGTTAAATTGCTGGCACAACAGAGGCTTCTTCCTCACTTACAAGGATTTCTTTACCGTCCTGGTCAACAAGGATGGCATGACCCCACACGTCAATGCCGCCAAATCGAGCGGTCAGCGCAACGTTGCCGCTGGGGTATACCTTATTGACCTGCTGTCCAAGCAGAGGAACCATATCAAAATAGTCGCTCAGAATCAGCGCAATTGGCCCCGCAAAGCTCCGCGCACGCTTAACCTGCTGCTCCCAAACGCTTACGCTCTGAACCACCAGTTCAGATACCTTTTTGGCGAGAAATTCTGTATTGCCCGCAACGCCAAACACTGAGCTCAGCACCTTGGGGCCTGCTGCGATGCTCACCACAGCAAACATTCCCTCTTGATAGCCTGCGGTTGCCTTAATTGAGGCAATTACCTGGCCTTTATAGCAGATATCGTAAGGCCAGCGGATACCAAAGCCCTCATCTTTTGCACGCAAGAACTGACAAAGTCCCAGCGCTACAACGTATGGAACGGCAGGTACATACGGCATCGAGACCCCTAGGCGCACAACAGTTGCAACCTCAAAGGGTTTCTCGACAGATGATGTAGATGCTGATGCCGGCGCGCAAGCCGATTCGGAACAGTCGTCTTGGCTCTGGTCAGCACATTCCTGCACGTCAGAGACGCGGAATACAAACTCACCCGTTTGCGCACCGCCGCGTGCCAGCTCCAGAGCTTCTTGTGCTACTCCCACGTAAT
>CAUORV010000030.1:0-10759 GCA_963507085.1 uncultured Atopobium sp. | reverse complement strand
GCCTCTGCAGTTACAGGAACTACAGGAGCAACCTCTGCGCCCTCGGTAGCAAGAGGCATTGGAGAAACAACAACCTCTTCCTCCTCAAGATCAGCCTGACGCTGGTCAAACTCTTTCTTAGCACGAACCCAAATGAGAAGTGCAAGAAGAGCCGTGAGGAACAAGAAGCCCACAATCATGATGTTAAGAATAAGGGTGGTGAAGTTTACCGCCTGGCTGATAGAAATCATCACAGAGAGCTCGGTAAGTGCGGAAGTCAAACCAACTACAGAGAGAATGGAAAGACCCCACCTAAGACGAGGACGGAAGCCCCTCAAAAGACCTGAAACCGCAGCAAAAAGATAGCACAGGAAAATAATATAGGTAATACGTGCAAGAATCAGAGAGATGGGATTTGTCTGACGAGTTGCAAAGTTAAATACCGTGTGGAAATAGCTGAGATACTGAACTGGTGCAACAAAATCAATGATGATAAAAATGAGAGCCACAATTGCTGGAATGGCAATTTTTGCTTTGGGGTTCATGAAACCTCCTCGATTTCTTTATACGACCTGTCTATTTTATCGTATAAACCTATGACCAGTGTGGTAAGTCATGAAAGTCTTTTATATGGTCTTGAGCTTCTTGTTCTCTTTCTGCCAAGGCTTCTCGTAAACCTTTCAGAGCATCAAAAGGCATAAATATTTTTGCCCTGTTTGCTCGCGACATGCGAGGGTGTCCGTAGTGCATCTGCGCTGCAAACGCATCCTCTTTTACGCTAGCTTCTGCTGGCGAGAAACCCTGTTTAGGCCTCATTGGTTTCTTCTCCACTACGATGTCCTCCAATCTGAGCGTTTCTCTGTCGTGCAGTTGCTTCGGGGAGCAAGTCCATAGCTTTGAGCAAAGAATTCTTACCAAACTTTTTCTTTATGGCATTGATAGTATCTTGACGCTGGCGTTCTCTTTCTAAAACAGTGTTGTCCTGGAAAAGAGAAGTCTGAATACCTGAGCCCGTTTCTTCTTGAGTGTTTCCGAAGGTAAGACCCACGCGGTGCACACTTTCTGAAGGTATTACGCGCTCGTCAAAGAAAGACAAAACCTCTGCCATAAGCTCATCTCTAGAGTTAGTAGGATAAGAGAGCTTCCTAGTGCCACTGCTGGAGGGAATATGTCTTCTCCAGCTCCTATAATCCCCCGTCTGCCTCAGCTCTTCCATCTGGCTCTCTGTTGCCGAGTAGCCAATATAGATGCCAATAGAAGAGCAAACCAGCTTTTGCGTTACAAGCTCTAAAGACAACGCCTCAACCATCTCTTTAAAGATAAGACGCGCGCCCTCTGTATCTCTATTGTGATCAAAGACCTGCGCCGTTGAGACAGAATGACTTTGAGACTTGTAGGCCTTAATATCTGCAATGGTTGTTGGCTCAATACCCCACGCATGATCAATAAGAATTTCTGCATCAACACCAAATTCTTTATACAAAGGCTCTGTGGGAGCCGTAGCAAGCTGGCCCATGGTGTGAATATTCATTGCCGCAAGACGCTTTTGAATACCTGCGCCGATATGCCAAAAATCAGTTAAGGGCTTATGGTTCCAGAGTTTAAGCTTGTACGATTCTTCATCAAGCTCGCCAAAAAAGTTGGGGCTGTGCTTTGCCGTAATATCAAGCGCAATTTTTGCCAGGTACAAGTTTGGACCCAAACCACAGGTAGCAGGAATGCCAGTAGTTTTTGCTACATCTGCACGGATTTTCTCGCCCAACTCTCTTGCCGTACATCCATAAAGCGATAAGTACGGTGTTACATCAATAAATGCCTCGTCAATGGAGTAAACGTGGATGTCTTCTGGTGCAATGTATTTGAGATATACCGAATACACATCTGCAGAGCGCTCCACATACAGAGCCATGCGAGGAGGAGCTACCTCATAGGTAAGGTTTTTAGGAATCTCAAAAACACGGCAACGTCCAGGAACACCCAGCGCACGAAGCGCCGGTGAAACAGCCAAACAGATTGTCTTTTCTGTCCTAGTAAGATCTGCCACAACAAGCTTGGCCTTCATGGGATCAAGGCCTCGCTCAACACATTCAACCGATGCGTAAAAACTCTTTAGATCAATAACCAGGTACTGTTTTTGAGAAGGCGCCATGGTCTAGATAAGCACAATGCCTTGAGAAACTTTTTCTGCCACGTCATTACCTACAAGATAACGAACAATCTCAAGACCAAACTTAAGAGCTGTTCCCGCACCCTGACTGGTAATAAAAGAACCATCAACACAAACCGCATCTTGCGAAAGATTGGCGCCATTCTCTGAAAGAAAATGCTGGAAGCCTGGGTTGGAAGTGGCCTTCTTACCCGCAAGCAATCCACGCTTAGCGTAAATTGAAGGAGCAGCACAGATTGCAGCAAGCGCACGGCCATCTTCCGCAAACGCATCAACTGCCTGCATAAGTGGCTCACAAGCCTCAAGATTAGTAGTTCCAGGAAGACCTCCAGGAAGCACCAACATGCTGTAATCATCAAACGAGACCTGACTAAGTAGCTTGTCTGTTAGAAAGGTAACCTGGTGAGATGAAGTCACGCTCAAGGAATCAGAGATAGACACTTTGTCACAGGGAATACCTGCACGATACAGGACATCAACAACGCTCAGTCCCTCAATCTCTTCACAACCATCGGCAAAAAAGACAGCAACGCGCTTGTCAGTACATGGTGTAAACATCTGACTCCCTTCTCGACTAAAACTAGTACAAGTGTACGCCTTTTTACACAAAAAAGGACACTCAAGTTTGTGCTTGAGTGTCCAAAATTTTACCCAGTTAAACTGTTGCAGGAAGTACCTGCCAAGCCCTCTATAATCTAGCGAGAAACCCTACTCCTCGCTAATGCCCTCGTTAATAGCCTGAGCAATAGCTTCCTGATCATTAGAGCCACGAAGCAAAGACTTAAACTCATCTCTCATCAGAAGAACAGCGGTCTTAGAAAGAAGCTTGATGTGAGTGGTGCCAGCCTCTCCATCTGGAACAAGCAGTGCAATGGCAACATCAACGGGCTTCTCGTCAAAAGAAGGCCACTCAAGAGGGGTGCTGTTCTTGAAGACAAAGACAGCTGCGTCCTTGATAGCAGCATCTTTTGCGTGTGGAACTGCAAAACCGTCAGTCATGCCGGTCTCGCCCATTTCCTCACGAGCCAAAAAAGCATTGTAAACAGCGTCTGCATCGTCAGTTACGCCAGCTTCCAATGCTTTATCGGCAATAAAACGCAGGACATCATTACGGCTCGCTGCGTTCTGGTTTACAAAAACATTGTCTGCCTTAACAAAACCGCTCATGAATCTTCCTTCCGTATATTTGAGCTTTTAGCTCAGTAACTTCGTATGTAGTAATAATACCCGCAATGAAACAAAATTTACCTTGAGAAACTTTACTTTAGGGCCATTCTTAAAATCTGTTGAACATCTGCTGTTTTAAGCTGCATAAAGTTGCCCGCATGATCTCCACCGCGAGCATCAATAGTGCCTTTTGCCATCTGGAGAATGTCCTCTTCCGAAGGGTCTACTCCAAGCTCGGCAAGGGAGGTTGGCATACCAATTGCATGACACCACTGATTCCAAGCTTCGATTCCCGCAAGGCCTGTAGCGGTTGGATTATGGAAGTTATTTTGAACTCCAAAAACATTAACCGCAAACTGCGCAAAGCGCTCTGGATCTTGGCTCATAACATAGCGAGCCCAACTTGCCCAAATAGCCGTGAGACCAGCACCGTGAGCTACATCATACTTTGCGCTCAGTTCATGCTCGATTGCATGAGAAGCAAAATCGCTTACGCGACCAGTTCCGGTAAGTCCGCAGTGAGAAAGCGACGATGCCCAGAGCAAATCTGCACGTGCAGCGTAATTCTCTGGTTCTTTGACAGCAATCAAGACAGCTTCTTTTACGGTGCGTAAGAGCCCCTCGGCTAGCTCGTCAGTGAGTGCCACGTCCTTCTCGAGCGTAAAATAGCGCTCCATGGTGTGCATCATGATGTCGGCGCCTGTTGATGCCGTCTGATAAGCACTCACGGAATAGGTGAGCTCTGGATTCATGATGGCAAAGCAAGGACGGCCGCTCTGATGGTGATAAGAACGCTTAAGAACACGGCCATCAGCCAGCGTAATGTTCATGACGGAAGAATCAGAGGTTTCAGATCCAGTTCCTGCAATAGTAGAAATGACACCAAGAGGAACTGCCTTTGAAACACTGACCTTATGCAAATAGAGGTCTTCAAGAGAAACGTCATTGACCAGGCCATATGCAATCGCCTTAGCAGAATCCATGACAGATCCGCCACCGATGGCCAAAATAAAGTCAACACCCTCGCGTTTGCCCAGCTCTACAGCTTCTTCTGCAAGCTCTAATCGAGGATTAGGGACAACTCCACCACAGTCAACAAAAGCAATTCCCGCATTGCTTAGAAGCTGGTGGATCTGGTTAAGCAAGCCACTCTTTACCACGTGACTGCCACCAAAATGCACCAGCACCTTGGTACCTCCGTGAGCAGAGACAAGCTCTGCCACACGAAGTTGAGTATCTTTTCCAAAAACCACTTGAGTAGGTACAACGTACTCAAAATTAACCATGACTAAAGACCTTTCCTACCTACTCGAACAACATCTTAAGCGCGAGGTTCTTCTCCCCACCAGAATGTTGCAACAGTTCCAGGACCAGTATGAACACCAATAGTTGCGCCAATGGTAAAGATGTTGATATCACCGGTCTGTGGAAGCTTTTCTTGAATAAGCTCTTTGACAGCCTGGGCATCAGAGGCGCATTCAGAGTTAGAGATAAACACTTTACGTGCGTAAGCACTGCCCTGCTCTGCAGTTTGAGTCATGATCTCAACTACGCGAGCGATTGCTTTCTTTTTGCCACGTGCCTTCTCTTTAACAGCCAAAGAACCGTCGGCCTCAATATCCATAACAGGACAAATGTTAAGCATGCCGCCAAGCAGGCCAGCTGTCCTGGAAATGCGACCACCACGAACAAAGAAGGTCAAATCTGTTGAGAAGAACCATCCATACACACGGTGACGAGCCTCTTTGGCCCATGCAACTGCCTCGTCAAAAGACAGACCCTCGTCGCGCTTATCGGCAAGACCGTCTACCAGCAAACCATAGCCAGAAGATGCCTGAAGAGAGTCGACAACCTCGATCTTTCTGTCAGGAAACTCCTGCTCAATTTCTACCTTTGCCTGGCAAGCAGACTCATACGTTCCAGAAACGCCAGAACTCAACGAAACATGAAGAACGTCTTTGCCCTCCTCAAGGAAAGGACGCCAGAAAGCCATGTACTCACCAATTGATACCTGTGAAGTACGGCACTCAGCGCCTGCAAGCATCTTTTTATAGAGGTCATCTGGTGAATTAGTGCGACCAAAGTCATCCTTGCACTGAACACCATCAAGCTCGTAGTTGAAATATACGTATTTCACATCACGTAACTGAAGGTACTTCTCACTTACATCGGCCGTAGAGCAACAGGTCAGAACGTAGTTGGACATACGAGTCTCCTTGAAATATCTTCTTGCATAAAACAATCGCACACACTTATTTTTCTTGCAGATGTGAGTATACTTCTAATCTCATTTTTATGCTGCTTGTGGGGCGCTTCAAGTGCAAAATCACGTATACTTGCACGCGTTTGATTTTCTCAAATCACTACCTATACCTTAACTTTTACCTTCGACGGGAATGGATAGCGCGTGGCATCATCAGATCTTTCTACTAGAAACTCTTCCGGACTCACACTAGATACTTCTTCTACGCTTGTATGGAAGTTTGCTCTTCTTATCTGCGCACTTATCTGGGGCGGGTCATTTGTCATTATCAAAGATGCAATTAGTTATATCTCGGCAGCTTGGCTTATGACCTTACGTTTTGTCTTTGCCGTAGGTATTGTTGCCATCATCTTTAGAAAAAAACTTAAAGAACACTTGAATGTCACACATATCAAATACGGCGTGCTCTTAGGCGTTCTTAACGGTCTAGGATTTCTGTTCCAAAATGGAGCTCTTGCTTATACCACTGCAGGTAAAGCTGCTTTTATTGCATCAATTTATTGTGCGATGATTCCGTTTGTAAACTGGCTCATTGCAAAGAAAAAACCTCATGGAACCAGTATTTTTGCAGCCTTTTTATGCGTAGCTGGCATTGGTCTTATCTCACTGGGCACTGATTTTTCGTTCTCGTTTGGCTTGGGCGAGCAGATGACATTGCTCTCAGCCATTATTTTTGCCTTCGTTTTTGTGCTTACTGCCGAGCTTGCTCACAAATACGACATCATCACACTTACGGTGGTGCAGCTTGGCGTGAGCGCCCTTCCCTGCCTTGCCTACGCGCTTTGCTTTGAAACGGTTCCCAATTTTGCGGCACTGCCCATAAATGCCTGGGTTGCCCTCGCCTACATCACTCTTATTGCAACCGCACTGACTGGTGTTTTGCAGAACCGCGCACAGAAGTCAGTTACTCCTGTTCAGGCCTCACTAATAATTTCTCTGGACAGTATTTTTGCAGCAGTTTTTGGCGTGATCTTCCTTGCTGAGGTTATTACCCCCACAATCTTCCTTGGCTTTATTGTTATCTTTGTTGCAATCTTTATCAGCGAGCTTGGCGAGAAACCCGCAGAGCCCCAAACCCCTTCAGAAAGCTAAGGCTCTCTCCATAAAACGTACTTAAGAAAAAGCCCGCAGACGCGGGCTTTTTAATGCGATAAGCAGCTTTTACATCTCTCGAGAGCTCAGCATTGGTCCGTCGGACCAAAGGGTAACCTCTCCTGAGGCCAGTGTTTTAGGGACATCAATAAGACGCTGGTTGGAAGAGCCTCTAAAGCGCAGCGTAATATCGTGAAGACTCTGAACCCATGGGCCATCTACCAGAACATCTATACAAGACAGAATGCGATCAGTGTACTCTGTGTGCCACTTTCCCTCGGTCAGCTGATCCCAGGTGTGACCTGAATACATCCAGATGCTCTTTTGTGGATAGGTAGCTCTGACCTTCTCGACAAACTCAACAAGGCCTTCTTGGTTTTCTGGCTCAAATGGTTCTCCGCCCAGAATGGAAAGACCGTTGATATAGACAGGTGCAAGCGAATCAATAATCTCTTGCTCAACTTCTGGAGTAAACTCTCCTCCGCTCTTGAAGTCCCATGCCTCGTAATTAAAGCAGCCTTCACAGTGCAGGCGACAACCTGAAACAAACAGAGTTGTTCTTACGCCAACACCGTTTGCAATGTCTGAAAACTTAATATTTGAATAGTTCATACATAACCTTTGATGGGTAACTTCCGCATATTGTGGATGTTACCTGATAGAGATAATAAAAACGAGCAGAAGGGCTAAGGCGCTCTTCTGCTCGTTTGTCTAGTACTTAAAACTTAGAGGTGAAGGACGCGGTCCTTAATCTCCTGGGTACGACCCTGGTTCCAGAACTGGGTACCAATGTAGCCGCAGGTACGACGAGCAACATTCATCTTGGTCTGGTCACGGTTGCCGCAGTGTGGGCACTCCCAAACCAGCTTACCGTCCTCCTCGACAATCTGAATCTCACCGTCATAACCGCACTCCTGGCAGAAGTCAGACTTGGTGTTGAGCTCTGCATACATGATGTGGTCGTAGATAAACTGCATGACGCTGAGAACAGCCTCGATGTTGTCCTGCATGTTAGGAACCTCAACGTAAGAGATTGCTCCACCTGGGGAAAGACGCTGGAACTCAGACTCAAACTGGAGCTTCTGGAATGCGTCAATCTCTTCTGCGACGTGGACGTGGTAGCTGTTAGTGATGTAGCCCTTGTCAGTAATGCCTGGGATAACACCAAAGCGACGCTGAAGTGCCTTAGCAAACTTGTAAGTAGTGGACTCAAGAGGAGTTCCGTAGAGGGAGTAATCGATATCCTCTGCTTCCTTCCACTCGGTGCACTTATCGTTCATGTGCTGCATAACCTGGAGAGCAAATGGAGTTGCCTCTTTATCGGTGTGGCTGTGACCAGTCATAGCCTTAACGCACTCATACAGACCTGCATAACCAAGGGAAATGGTGGAGTATCCGCCGTAGAGCAGTGGATCGATGACCTCACCCTTGTCCAGACGAGCAAGTGCGCCGTACTGCCAAAGAATAGGAGCAGCATCAGACAGGGTGCCCTTCAGGCGATCGTGACGAGCGCGAAGTGCGCGGTGGCAAAGCTCAAGACGCTCATCAAAGATCTTCCAGAACTTGTCCATATCGCGACCAGCAGAAAGAGCAACGTCAGGAAGGTTGATAGTTACAACACCCTGGTTGAAGCGGCCATAGTACTTAGGCTTGTTTGGCTCATAGTTCTTAGCGCGAGCAACGTTGTTGAAGCCATTACCAGAACGGTCTGGAGTCAGGAAGGAACGGCAACCCATGCAGGTGAAGGTATCGCCCTCGCCTTCCTTCTCGCCCTTAGAAAGCTTGTACTCCTTCATCTTCTTCTCAGAGATGTAGTCAGGAACAAGACGGCGAGCGGTGCACTTTGCAGCCATCTGAGTGAGGTAGTAGTACTTGGAATCCTCGTAAACGTTGTCCTCTTCAAGAACGTAAATAAGCTTAGGGAATGCAGGAGTAATCCAGACACCCTCCTCGTTCTTTACGCCCTGATAACGCTGACGGAGCATCTCTTCAATGATGAGTGCAAGGTCCTGCTTCTCCTGCTCATTCTTTGCCTCGTTGAGGTACATGAAGACGGTAATGAAAGGAGCCTGACCGTTGGTGGTCATCAAAGTAACAACCTGGTACTGAATGGTCTGAACGCCACGAGAAACCTCGTCACGAAGGCGCTTCTCAACCATCTCGTTGAGCTGCTCAGCAGAGAGCTCAACACCGACGGAGTTCATCTCCTCCATAACGGTCTTGCGGATCTTCTTACGAGAAACATCAACAAAAGGAGCAAGGTGAGCCAGGGAGATGGACTGACCACCGTACTGGCAGGATGCTACCTGAGCAATAATCTGAGTTGCAATGTTGCATGCTGTAGAGAAGCTGTGTGGACGCTCAATCAGAGTACCGGAGATAACAGTGCCGTTCTGCAGCATGTCATCAAGGTTGATGAGGTCACAGTTGTGCATGTGCTGTGCAAAGTAATCGGAATCGTGGAAGTGGATAAGGCCCTCGTTGTGAGCAGCAACAATATCCTCTGGAAGAAGCTCACGCTGAACGAGGTCCTTAGAAACCTCACCAGCCATGTAGTCACGCTGAACAGAGACAACAGTAGGGTTCTTGTTGGAGTTCTCCTGCTTGACTTCCTCGTTGTTGCACTCAATCAGAGACAGAATCTTGTCATCGGTGGTGTTCTTGTGACGCTTCTGGTTTTGGATGTAGCGGTAAATGATGTACTTACGAGCAACCTCAAAGCGATCAAGAGCCATGAGCTGATCCTCGACAAGGTCCTGGACCTCCTCGACGGTGACGGTGTGTCCAGCCTTCTCACACTCATCGGTAACGTTGAGGGAAGCAAACTGAATCTCACGCTCAGTCAGGCGCTGATCCTCAGGGACCTCTGCGTTAGCCTTAGCGATTGCGTTAACAATCTTCTCTACCTCGAAGGTAACCTCTGAGCCATTGCGCTTGATAATCTTCATGTGCAAACTCCTTGAACAAACGTTGGTGAAAGCAACGCTTTCATGCGTGTTTAATTGGATTATCACTGCGGTTCCTAAGCTTTTGCCTAAGCGAAGTGGTTGGGAACCCGCTTGTGTGATGGGAACTACTATGCCACAACTTATAGTGTTTGGGTTCGAGAACTATAACAATATATTGTGAAATTTCCACACGAATACAAAATTATGTATTGACACGTTATGGCAATCAATATCTCTGCAGGTAGAAAATTAGCTAGAAACTTCGCTAATTACAAAATTTATTAATGGTCAAAAAATAATTCGATTTTTTGTAAGTAGGCATTCGTCGCCTTTCACAAATGCCCCACAATTCGCCCTTCGGTGCTCACTTTTGTTGAGCATTGAGGCGACAAAAAAGCCGACACAAACTGTCGGCTTTGGTGGCTAGTCTAGTGGAGGTTGCGGACGCCAAGTTGCGTCTTTATAGATAAGACGTGCATCCTTCCAACCCTTAATAAGGCGAGAAAGGCCAGACGAGAAGTGCGCTCTATCTACCAAAATGAGTCGAATAATCTCTTTTGCAAAGGTGAGCGCAGTGCCAACACCAAAGAGCACGGGATTGTAATCACCGTGAACCTGGAAGTAACGAGCAATATAGCCGCGGTTACGTGTGATGTAATAGCGCGTCATATCAGAAGTTGAATTAAGCTGACGCACAGAACCAATGCTCTGACCAGGAACTTCTCGACATCTTGAGAGAACAAAGTCTGGAATCAAAATAGGCTGTGTCACCTTACTGGCCAAATAGCCATACAGAGCATCGTCCCAGTAGATAAAGAAACGCGCATCAGGCAGGCCAATCTTCTGCACTACAGAGCGCTTAAAGCAGGCGCCCTCAAAACACATAACATTACACTCGCGGTACGCAACGCCATCAAAGCCGGCCTTTGCCAGCGGATTATAAATGCCCAAAGCGGTACTAAAACGATACTGCCAGAAGAAAGGACCGCCATCAAAGTCGTAGCGCTGACCCTGAATGACCTCGGCCTTGTCCGACCATGCGTCAAGCTTATCAAGACCATCAGGCAGCACGGCAACGTCATCGTCCATAACCCAGAACCACTCAGCGCCCAGCTCATAACCTACGCGCACACCCTCAGAGAA
>CAUORV010000029.1:0-10765 GCA_963507085.1 uncultured Atopobium sp. | reverse complement strand
GACGTCTACTTCATGGAGACCATGTCGTTTGGACTTGATGCAGCTATTGCAGCCGACACCACAAAGCGCCGCGCGAACAACTCCTCTACCGAGGGCGAGGCGCTCTTCTTAACCTCGGGTCTCAAGTTTATGGCTGCAGGTAGCAAGGGTTACCCTTGCACCGTTTCGTTTGATGGCGAGAAGGACATTGATCTTCAAGCGCTTATCATGGCCTTCCAGATTGGCCCTACGTATGGCGGCGGCTTTAAGGTCTGTCCGCATGCGCAGCCTGACGATGGCCTTCTTACCGTCTGCTACAACACTAAAGTGCCTATCATTCCTCACCTGCTGGCTCTGTTTGGCCTGGCAAGGGCTGGTAAACACGTCAACTCCCGCATCATTGAGGAGCGTCACCTCAAGCAAGCAGTGGTAACTTTCCACAAGCCTGTCCCTATTCAGGTAGACGGAGAAGAGCTTCCCTTTGCAGAACAGTTTGTCATTGAGGTTATTCCCGCTGCACTTTCCGTGATTGTTCCCTAGCGCACAGAGCGACTCCTGCGCCGTAGGTCGCGCTTCGAGGCTCGGGCTTTACTGGTTGCGCATTGCGAGAAGATCGATCTTCTCGCCAAAAGGTTAGCGTTAAAGAAACAGGGGCACCTGCCAGCGCAGATGCCCCTGAATTTGTATCGTGTAGGCTAAGACTTTACGACTAGAACTTAGCGAGCTTCACGCTCAAGCAGAGCCTTAACCTCAGCTGCGGTATCAAGCTCCATAACGCGAGCAGTAAGCTCATCTGCCTCAGCCTTTGTCCAAGCAGCAATGGTCTTGCGGGTGCGCAGGACAGATGGTGCAGAAACGGAGAACTCGTCCAGGCCAAAGGAAAGCAGGACTGGAATGAGCAGTGGGTCTGCAGCTGCCTCGCCGCACATACCAACCATGATCTTCTCCTTGTTACCCTCACCAATGAGGAACTTGAGGGAACGGAGAACGGATGGCTGGTAAACCTCGTAGAGGTAGGCAACGCGGTCATTACCGCGGTCAGCGCACATGGTGTAGCCAATAAGGTCGTTGGTGCCAATGGAGAAGAAGTCGCACTCACGAGCCAGCTTGTCTGCAATCAGGGATGCAGATGGGGTCTCGATCATGGTGCCGACCTCGATGTCCTTGTTGTAAGCTACGCCCTCAGCGTCAAGTTCACGCTTGCACTCCTCAACAAGAGCCTTTGCCTGGCGGACCTCATCGACGGTAGTAACAAGAGGAAGCATAATCTTGATGTCACCAAATGCGGATGCGCGGAGAAGAGCGCGGAGCTGAACCTTGTACTGCTCAGCATTGTTGAGGCAGTAACGGATAGCGCGGAAGCCCATGAATGGGTTCTCCTCAGCCTTCATGTTGAGGTAAGGAATCTCCTTATCGCCACCGACATCAAGCGTACGAATGATGACTGGCTTGTCCTTCATGCGAAGAGCAACCTTCTGGTAAGCAGCAAACTGCTCCTCCTCGCTTGGGAGCTCCTTAGCATCCATGAACAGGAACTCGGAGCGGAAAAGACCAATGCCCTCAGCGTCAGCATCAACTGCGCCGTTAGCGTCATCTGGGTTGCCGATGTTAGCAACAAGCAGAACCTTGATGCCGTCAGCAGTTACGGTCTCCTTGCCGCGATAAGCCTCAAGAGCAGCCTTCTCTGCAGCATAAGCCTCAGCCTGAGCCTTGTACTCAGCAAGCTCAGTCTCGGAAGGATTGACAACAACCTTACCGTTAGTGCCGTCGACAACAATAGCATTGCCAGTTGCAACCTCAGAAGTGATGTTAGGAACAGAAAGAACTGCAGGAATCTCAAGAGCGCGAGCAATGATTGCGGAGTGAGAAGTACGACCACCAGTCTCGGTAACAATACCTGCAACGTGGTCCTTATCGATGTCTGCGGTCATAGAAGGAGTCAGCTCATGGCAGACAATGACGGAGTTCTCTGGAAGTGTGGAGAGGTCAACAACCTCTTTACCAAGCAGGTCAGCGAGAAGACCGGTCTTGACGTCAGCAACGTCTGCTGCGCGCTCACGGAAGAGCTCATCCTCCATGCCAAGGAACATGTTGTAGTACATGTCGTAGGCGTCGCTTACAGCCTGCTCAACGCAGGTGCCGCCATCAATAGCACCGTTAACAGCCTCTTTGATGCCCTCATCCTCAGCAAACTCAATGTGAGCACCCATAATAGCAGCGGCTTCCTCGCCCACTGTCTTGGTCATGCGCTCAATCTGTGCGTTAGTCTGTGCAATAAACTTAGTTACAGCCTCTGCGTAACGAGCCTTCTCTGCAGCAGTGTCTTCAACAGTGTGCGGAGTAAAAGTGAGGTCTGGATCTACGGCAACCTGAGCAGTACCGATGCCGATTCCGTTGGATGCATTGACTCCCTCAAACATACATGCTCCTATCATTGTCTGTTTAGCGGTGTATAACGTTCTGCAAGCCTATCCACACAGGACAATAGTCGCAGAAACTAACCTGTCTTTTTACAGGGTAACATTTTTTTGACCTGTTACGTTGTGAGTATCTTTAAATAAATTTCAATAAAAAACACTTGGCGAGAAAATCCTTCTTGCCAAGTGTTTATGCGTTCACAATAGTAAAGACGCTCTGTTTACTCCACGCGGAAAGAGCGCACCATCTGAGGGTTTCTCGCCAAAAGAACTATGCGTTCTAGCTGCGATTACTACTCAGAATCTGCAAGCCAAGAAGACTTACCCTCGCGGCTCTCCTCTTTCTGGCGAGCAAGCTGAATCTCTTCTGCGATAGAAGCAGGCATTTCTCGGCCCATCTTCTTGTATAGAGCGGTGACAACGCGATCAATGGTTGCGCGCTTTGCGATTCCTCGACTTGCTGCAGTTGCAGTACCGCAAGCTGAAGCGTAAATAAGCGCGGTGTCGTAATCGTAGCCAGCGGTGGTCTTTGCAAGGAAGCCTGCGACCATGGAGTCACCAGCGCCGGTTGCGTTAACCAGTCGAATCTTAGCGGTTGGAACAATGTGCTCGGTTCCGTACTCGTCCAGAAGCAGAGAACCTGCGCCACCGCAAGAAACGATAACGTTGCGAGCGCCGCCATCCTGGAGCTTCTTTGCAAATGGAATGCACTCTTCTGGGGTCTCTGGATTGGCATCAAAGATACGGCCAACCTCGTGGTTGTTAGGCTTGATCAGGAATGGCTGAGCCTTGATAGCCTCCATAAGTAGCTGACCAGGAGCATCAACAACAAACTGGATGCCGCGACCTGCAAGCTGAGCCATAAGGCGAGTATAGATATCCTCTGGAAGTGAGCTTGGAATAGATCCCGTAAGAACCAGGGTGTCACCTGCACCAACAACGTCCATGCGCTCCAGCAGCTCATCAACCTTTTTCTCTGGAATGCGTGGACCATTGCCGTTGACCATGGTCATAACAATGCCGTTGAGCTTGACATTAATACGAGTAAAGCCAGAATCCAGCTTGACAAAGTTACTTGGAATTCCCTGACGCTGCAGGTCACTGAGCAGGTATTCACCAGTAAAGCCACCAACAATACCCATGGCAACGGTGACTTTATCAAGCTCATTTAAGAGCGTGGAGACGTTAATACCATTACCACCGCAGTGCAACTCTTCTGAGGAGGAACGGTTAGTAAAGCCCATGTCCAATGTGTTTGGATGCATGACATAGTCAAGCGCGGGATTAAGCGTCATTGTGTAAATCACGGCGAGTCCTCCGAACTACAATAAAATCATGGAGACTTCAGTATGACGCAATCGCTCTCAACAAACAATTAGAATCTAGCGACTCACAAAAAATAAAAACCCCGACGCAAGCCGGGGTTTGAAATTCAAATGGTGGATCGTCAGGGGTTCGAACCCTGGACCTTGGGATTAAGAGTCCCCTGCTCTACCAGCTGAGCTAACGATCCAATTAACGTTTCGAATGGGGTGGGAAAAGGGGCTCGAACCCTCGACCTACGGAGCCACAGTCCGTCGCTCTGCCAACTGAGCTACTCCCACCATTTGGCCACCTCATGAAACGCAGCTAAATCATTATTACAGAATCAGAAAAAGATGCAAGCGAGAAACGCAGATTTTTCGAACTCTTTTTTGATTTTCTTAGAAATCTGCCGGTGCAACGGGTTTCTCGCCAAACAAAATGCGGAGAAGAACGAGCTTCTCCGCATCTAACTGAATGCGCTATACGCGCAGGTATATGGTGGTGCAGAGCCTAGACATTGTAGTCAGCGCGCGTAGAAACCGCAGTCAGCGCTCGCAGAAATCAAAGACTGCTCGCGCAGAAATCGCAGCCTGCGCTTAGAAACCATGAGCCGTAAGTACTGCATCCAGGCGATCCAGCGCTTCCTCAATCTCCACCCGAGGGGCTGCCAAATTCCAGCGCTTGAAGCCTTGGGCGGCCTCGCCAAAGAAGACGCCGTCGGTGAAGAAGACCTGGGCCTCAAACTGCAACAGGTGGTCGAGCTCTTCTGGCGTAAGACCAAGATCTCTGAAGTCAAGCCACTGAAGGTAAGTTCCTGTGATTGGCGCAAGCTTCACTCGAGGGTGCTTGGCAGCAAAGAAGTCCAGGACCAGCTTCTGGTTATCGTCGACGGCCTTAATGCATGCGTCCAGCCATGCCCCACCTTTGCTGTAAGCCAGCTCACAAGCTTTGAAACTGATTGGATTGCACGAGGTAGTCTCTCGGGCCTGAAGGCGTTTCTCGAGGCGTGTGCGCAGCTCTGGGTTGCTCACGATGATGTTGCTGAACTGCGTGCCGGCCAAGTTGAAACTCTTTGATGCAGAGGTGCAGGTGATGGTGCGTGTTGCAACTTCATCGGAGATTGTTTCAAAGACGGTATGTGTGGAGCCTGGCATGATGAGATCATGGTGGATCTCGTCGGCAACCACGATGAGGTTGTGCCTAACCGCAATCTCTGCGATGCGCGTGAGCTCCTCTTTGGTCCACACGCGACCACTTGGATTGTGAGGCGAACACAAAATAAGCAGGGTATTCTTTGGATCAGCAGCAAGCTTTTCTAGCAGCTCAAAGTCAATGTCGTAGTGAGGGCCCTCTGACAGGACAAGCGGACACTCTACAAGTGCACGGTTATTCTCCTCAACTGCCATGTAGAACGGATGGTAGACAGGCGTAAACAGGATGACGCCCTCGTCTGGCTTGGTGAACTCCGCAACCGATGCAAAGAGCGCAGGTACCACGCCTGAAGAGTTGAGCAGCCACTCGGGCTTTACGTCCCAATTGTGGCGAGTCTTCATCCACTTGCACACAGCCTGCTTCATCTGATTAGTTGGCATGGAATAGCCAAGGATTGCGTCGTTAATGTATTCCTTGAGGCCCTCGACAATCTCTGGGGCTGTGTGATACTCCATATCAGCAACAGAGAAAGGTGGAATACCAGGAGCTACATCAGGATTAACGTCATACATGACGTTCCATTTTCTAGAACCAGTACCAGCGCGATCAACGCGAGATTCAAAATCGTAAGACATACCGTCTCCATTCACGTAAGCCTATAACCAGTGTAGCTGCTTTTAGTGTAGCCACTTTTCTTTTCCTTTGTCATTCTTCTGATAAGAAAATCTTTGATGGCGCAACGTATTTGCAGTCCTTATTGCTATAATGAACGACGCTATATGTCTCCTTAGCTCAGCTGGATAGAGCGTCGGTCTTCTAAACCGCAGGTCGCGCGTTCGAATCGCGCAGGAGGCACCAGAAACTCCAGGTAGATGGCTTGCCGTCTACCTTTTTTGTTAGGCCAATACTACAGCCGCCCCCTTTTTTGCCCCCAAACTGTATGGCTACTGTAAAAGTAGAATACCTGTTCGAATAAAAGTTTTAACTAACAACGGACAATTTGTGCATAAACACTGGCTGATATGCAGGAAAACTAATCAAGAAATTGATATATCGAACGAGAGGTGCTGTTTTGGGTAAAAAACCCGTTTAGTTGGGGATTATTTTTGAACTTCGGAGTTTTGGCACTTACGTTTTCCCAGTTCAGAAATTTTGTGATAATTTCAAAAATTTTGTCCGCGCAAAATTGCTGGTAGATAGCTTGCATAAAATCCGAGCATTTCTGGATACCCCAACTAAACGCATTTTTTACCACTTTGCCGCCGAACGGCACATTTTTTCTGAAAAATCCGACTTGTACACAAAAATTACCCGTCCGATTCCATGAAATAGAATCGGACGGGTACTGGTTCAGCGAAAATACTGTACACGACCGCGATGAAAGCCCACGCGTCAAGTGCGCTTGCGCTCGGAGCGCGTCGAGCGCTGCCGTTCCGCGCACAGCCAGACCGCGGAGTCACGCAGCAACGCGCGGGACATTACAGCAGGAATTCTGCAATCTGGACGGCGTTAGTTGCGGCGCCCTTTCTGATTTGGTCTCCGCAGCAGAAGAATGTCAGTGCATGAGTGTTCTCATCAGCAGAGAGATCCTCGCGAATACGACCAACATAGATGAGGTCCTGGTCGGAGGTATCAAGAGGCATTGGGTACTGGAGCTCTGCAGGGTTGTCCACAACCTTAATACCTGGTGCGTCTTCAAGAATAGCGCGAGCCTCATCTGGGCTCAAAGGACGCTCAAACTCAACAGTGATGGACTCGGAATGAGAGCGCATCGTTGGAACGCGAACACAGGTGCAGTTAACGCGCAGCTCAGGAAGGTGCATGATCTTGCGACCCTCGTTTTGCATCTTCATTTCCTCGGAAGTGTAGCCAACCTCATCAAAGCCGCCAATCTGTGGAATCAGATTGACTGCCAGCTGGTATGCAAATGGAGCGGTCTCGGTTACTTCCCTACCTGCAACAACGTCAGCCATCTGATTCTTCAGGCTGGTGAGACCAGGAAGGCCAGCGCCTGATGCAGCCTGATAGGTAGAAGCAATAATACGCTTTGCACCTGCTGCCTTATGTAGAGGATACAGAGGTACCAAGCCAATAATGGTTGCACAGTTTGGATTAGAGATGATGCCGTTATGGTTCTTGATATCCTCAGCGTTAATCTCTGGGATTACCAGCGGAACGTTTGGGTCCATTCTAAATGCATGAGAATTGTCAACGCAGACGCATCCACGCTTGACAGCCTCAGGAAGCAGCTCTTTTGCCTGTTCGTCGCCAGCTGCGCCAAGGACAATGTCTACACCCTCAAAAGCCTCTGGTGTTGCTTCGCGAATTACAATCTGCTGGCCAGCAAATTCGATAGTTTTACCAGCGCTTCGAGCGGATGCCAGAAGCACCAGCTCCTTGATAGGAAAATTACGCTCTTCAAGGCACTGCATCATCTGGGCACCAACAACGCCGGTAGCACCAAGAATTGCAACGACCTTACCATTTGGATCAAAAGTCATAGTTACCTCGAAACCATTTCGTCACGAACAAATCCGTTATAGATGACGCCAATTGTGCGATCAAAGTCGGCATTATCGACGCCCACAATAATACTAATCTCTTCTGAGCTCTGCGTAATCATGCGAATGTTGACGCCCGCATTGCCCAACGCGCCAAAGATCTTACCAGAGGTGCCGGAACGCCTAGACATATTACGACCAACAACAGAAACAAGAGCTAAGCGGTCTACCATCGTAATGTCATCAGGCTCAATCTCGCGACGAATATCGCTGATGATGGAATAAACCGTATCCTTTACGTCGGAGGCATTTACCACAATACCAAACGAATCAACGCCTGTTGGGATGTGTTCAACAGAGACGCCGTAACGCTCAACAATATTGAGAGCGCGGCTGATGACGCCAACCTCGTTGGACATGTGAGCCTTCTTGACATGAATAGCTAAGAAGTCTTTCTTGCCTGCAATACCTGTAATCAAGTGCTCGTTTGTATCGCCATCCGCGGTCTCACGGATAACCGTGCCTGCATCTTCTGGGCGGTTGGTGTTCTTAATTTGAATTGGAATGTTTGCCTCACGAACAGGGAAAATTGCCTCTTCCTGAAGAACGGAAGCGCCCATGTAAGAAAGCTCGCGCATCTCGTCAAAGGTAATACGGCCAATGGCGCGAGGGTTCTGAACAATGCGAGGATCGGCAGAAAGGAAGCCGGAGACGTCAGTCCAGTTCTCGTACAAATCGGCGTCTAGGCAGCGAGCAACAATAGCGCCGGTAATATCACCACCACCGCGCTGGAACAGCTTAATTGCACCGTCAACGGTAGCACCGTAGAAGCCAGGCAGCACAAACGAGCCGCTGCGAGCAACAACTTCTTTAAGTCTAGAAGCAGTGCGCTCCATATCAATGGTGCCATCATGATGGAACAGCATAACGTCTGCCGCATCAACAAAGGGCAGACCAAGATACTCAGCAAGAATCTGGCAGGTAAACCACTCGCCCCTACTTACTACATACTCTGGCGAGAAGGACTTGATGTTTGTAGCAAACTTCTCAAACTCCTCGGCGACAGGCCATGCAACTCCCAGTTCATCAGCAATCTCCACAAAGCGAGCCTCGATGTCTGCAAGTAAAGAGGTGCAGTCAACGTGATACTCAATGTGGGCATTTACCAGCAGCAAAAGATCCGTAATCTTGTTATCGGTTGAGTGGCGCTTTCCCGCTGCAGACGAAACAATAAAGCGTCTATCAGGGTCAGCTTCAACAATAGCTTTAACTTTTTTGAACTGCTCTGCAGAAGCAACACTTGAGCCGCCAAATTTTGCAATTTTGATCATTTCTAATTCCTCTTTTCAAGTGCAGCCATAAAGGTTGTAGGATCTTGCGAAAGTGCGCTGGTAAGAAGATTACGGGCCTTCTCGGCACTTAGATTTTTAACCAACTGAGCACCCGGCTCCCAGAACGTACCGCCTGGAATATCGGCCTGCGTCCTAAACACATAGTCGGAAACAAGTAGCTCTGGATTATACGAAAGACCTGCCGAGAAGGTCTGCTGACCCCCAGCAGGAGCCGCGGCGCAGTCAATAATATCCTGCACGACGGCGTTTGCCGTTGGGTCGCCACCGGCACCCTGACCGTAAAACTTGAGCTCGCCAATGGTATTTCCCACGGCAGTTGCAACGTTAAAGTTAGTTGGAACGTTGGCCTCTATGGTTGAGAGCGAAACCGCAACTGGCTCAACAGCTACCGCATACGATGAACCGTCAGAAACACCACGACCAAAGAGCTTGATTGTCATATCGTGACTGCCAAACATGGCAAGATCGCGCTTAGTTAAGTTTCTGATACCAGACATAGGAATCTGGTCTGTGCAGATTACGTCGAAGGCGATAGATGCAGAAATCATAGTCTTAGAGCGAACATCAATGCCGTCGATATCGCTTGACGGGTCTCGCTCGGCGTAACCCAGCTCCTGAGCCTTGCTCAGAACCTCAGCAAAGTCCGTTCCGTCTTTGAGCATGGAATAAACAATGTAGTTGGTGGTTCCATTCATGATTCCCCAGAACGCAGAAATCTCGTCAATACGGCGAACTTTCTGAATTCCCGCAATCCAAGGAATGCCACCGCACACGCATGCTTCAATCTTAAAGTTGACGCTTGCTTCAGCAGCAAGGGTCATAAACTCCTCAAAATGGGCTGATACTACCGCCTTATTTGAGGTGACAACATTTTTCTTAGCAGTCAACGCTGCTTTAATGTACTCATAGGCTGGCGTGAGGCCACCCATGCACTCAACAACGGTATCAAGCGCAGGGTCAGACAAGAGCGCGTCAAAATCGGACATTGCACGAGGGTCAATGTGCTCTTTACCAGCTCTAACCAAGATGGACGTCAGGTTAACGTCAGAAACACGCTCATCAAGAATGCGCGCAACTGAAGCACCAACCGTTCCAAATCCAAGTAGGGCAACGTTTTGCATATAACTCCAAATCTAGCAGTCATTTTGCGAGAAAACCGATTGCCTGCAAGGCTAATTGCAGAGCAAGGACAACCGCACGCAAAGGTGACTGCACTGATAACAATCTCATAGACAAAAACTACCAAAAACCTAGACAGAATCTAATCGACAGTTTTTCTCGTCTTCATAATGCTATGAACAATTCTATGTTACAAGCGACATTTACTTCTCACTGTTAAAATAATAGAAACGCAACACGCGAGACGCACAATTTGCACGCGCACAACACGCGACACGCACAACACGCGACACGTTCTAAAGATTGGTGGTTTCATGGCCGTCGCATATCACAGCACAAGAAGCTCTGACCATACCGTTTTGGCTAAACAAGCCATTTTGCAGGGAATTGCTCCCGACGGCGGCCTTTATATCCAAGATTCAATTGGCGAGAAACCCCTCGATCTTGCAAAGGTTTGTTCTCAGGGCTTTAAAGCTACTGCTTTCGATGTGCTTTCTGCTCTGCTGGACGACTACTCTGCTGAAGAGCTGACTCGCTGTATTGAGGGTGCTTATGGCGCTCAATGGGATACCGAGGCCATCACCCCTGTTTCCGCTATCGGTGAGGACTGGCTGCTTGAGCTCTTCCATGGTCCAACGTCGGCTTTCAAAGACGTTGCGCTTCAGATGCTCCCCCGCCTGATGAGTGTTGCTCGCGAGGACGCGGGTGACACAGGCGGCGCGAGTGCCGCGGGCAAGAACATCATGATTGTGACCGCCACCTCCGGAGACACTGGTAAAGCAGCACTTGAGGGCTTCAAAGATGTTCCTGGTATGGGCATTACCGTCTTTTATCCTGAGGGAAAAGTCTCGGACATTCAGCGCCTGCAGATGGTGACTCAAAAAGGCTCTAACGTAGCTGTTTGCGCTGTTAAGGGAAACTTTGACGACGCTCAAAACGC
>CAUORV010000028.1:0-10774 GCA_963507085.1 uncultured Atopobium sp. | reverse complement strand
CAGCCGTCTCGGTAATGCGACGCATAGGCTTGGTAAGCGAGCGCGAAGCCAAAATGCCAATCAATCCAGACAGTGAGATTGCAATAGCTGCAGCAAGACTGATTGCCTGGTAGGAGCCATTACGGAATGCAATATCTCGCTGGGTCAAGAACGGCTCAGAACCAAACGTCCAGATTCTGATGCTGCCTACAGCTTCTCCTTGCAAGTTTTGAACAACTGCATACACCACAGCGTCGCCTGTCTGAGGACCAGAGAGCGAACTGTTCACGCCAGGTCGACGTGCGTTTGGCGCCGAGTCGTCATACAGCACCACGCCAGAAACGTCTAAAACCTGGATGCCAATATCGGGATTAGACGATGAGGCTTGGCGCGCAATAGAAAGTACGTCAGCATTCCAGCCGTCTGCACGCGCGTATGCTTGAGACATATTAAGCGCGGTGTTATCGACGGTATTCTGCAAGTTCTCCCTGGTGTAAGCAGTAAAGCGACTCTCCCACACAATACCCAAGACAGAAATAAGCACCAAAACCGTCATGACCGCGGTCAGCGCAAAGAACGCCGCCATGCGGGTGGTAAAGCTCTGAGTACCAACAGGATCAGGCTTAATAGTTTTGTAAGAACCCTCAGTTTCCGGAGGGTTCTTAAGAGAATTTGAATGATGTTTCTTGAAGAGCGCCAAAACTCTAGAGCTTAGGACTCGTGGCTAGCGTTGCCAGCCTCAAAGCGATAGCCAACACCGTGAACAGTGAACAGCCAGCGAGGATTACGAGGATCATCACCAAGCTTTGCGCGCAAATTCTTGACGTGCGAATCAATAGTGCGCTCATAGCCCTCAAAGTCATAGCCCAGGACCTTCTCGACAAGCTCCATACGTGTGTACACGCGGCCAGGATAGCGAGCAAGGGTGGTGAGCAGCTTAAACTCTGAAGCGGTAAGGTCAACTTCCTCGTTGTTAATGAGAATCTTGTGACCAGAAATATCAATGGTAAGCGTACCGTAATCAAGCACATCAACAGCAGTCTCTGGCTCAGAATACGTACGGCGGAACAGCGCGCGAACACGTGCTACCAGCTCACGAGGCGAGAAAGGCTTGACAAGGTAGTCATCAGCGCCAAGCTCAAGACCAATAATCCTGTCTTCTACCTCACCTTTTGCAGTAAGCATAATGATGGGCACATTGGAGGTATCCCTGATTGCACGGCAAACGCGCTCTCCAGAAAGCTTTGGAAGCATGAGGTCAAGGATAACCAGGTCAAATGCATGTTTCTCAAACTCTTCAACTGCACTCTGACCGTCGCCAACACCCTTAACGACGTAATTTTCGCGCTCAAGATATGCTGAGACGGCGTCACGGATGACTTTCTCATCTTCGACAATCAGAATTTTCTTCTCGTCGGAAGCCATTGTCTCCCCTTTTCTTTTGCCCTGCATGTATGTGCTTATGGCACATTACGATTATTCATTAATTATTTGTATTCATTCTATCGCTATGCCTACAAATAATCTACAAAGAAAAAACACGAACTGTCACGGAAGCAGGATATCCGCTGGTAGGGTCTTTAACAGTCGAGTAGGTTACAAAAGAATCACAGTTACCTTCTCGAGCGGGGAATTCTCCGTAATCAACGCTTCTATCCATTGAATAAAGCCAGTTTGCCGTTTGATTTTGTGTATCAACAAGCACGTAAGAAGCACGACTCTTAATAATATAAAGGCTTCCTTTACCTGCAGCTATTGCATAAGGCTCGCGTTCAATGATGTAAGGATTTTCTCCTGAAGCAGGCAAGATATACGTTCCCATCTTGCCCAAAAGACCGCCTGAGTCATAACTTGCTTCAACAGATACAATGAACTTATCGTCTACGCGACTTGCCGCAAAAGGCTTAACAGATTGAGGCATAACAAGCTGGTCAACCTTGGTTTTGAGGTTATCGCCCAGCAGATATGCCGTAACGCCATAGTAGGTGCCCTCAGAGGCACGAACTCGAGGAGTAAGGGTGACTACTCCCTTAGAGATAGATGGCGCAGTAGCAAATCTGCCTGGAGATTCAACGGCATCCGTTCCTTCTGAATCGCCTACACGCCACACGTAGCAGTGAGAAGACTCACGGGTTTTCTCGCCCGAAGAAGAAGGCTGGACAAGCCAAACCACCTTATCGTCTCCGCAGGCAAATGGAGCCGGATCCCAGTTTTTATCGGCCTTGTACAGTACCTTTGCGTCACCTGTGAGCTTTCCGTCAGAAAATGGTGCGGCGAGAAGCTCCCAATCAAAGGTTGTGGTATCCACCTCGACCCATGCGTATACAGAGTCAGAGCAGCGGACGTCGTAAATAACGGCGGTAGTATTGTTCATCTGAGCTGTAGGAACAACGTCAACTACCTGGCCAGACGTCAGCGAGAGAGCAGAGCCCTTCACCATAGGCGTGGCAGACGCACCGGCCGTGGTGACGGGAATCCAATTTCCATCAGCTGGATGCAGCACGCTTCCTAAAGGAAGCGTCCATGTCTGGCTTGGCTGAGCAGAATATTCCGTTGAGCTATAGGAGTCCAGCACGTTTGTGCCAGAAGACTCATCAAGTACCAGCGGCTTTCCTGCGTCACCCGAGCCCTCTTGATGGGAGCAACCTGCTGCGATGCTAATTGCGCCAGCAACTACTACGCCAGCTGCTCCCGTCTTGAAGAAGTTTCGACGAGAAATATTCCCAAACAAAGCCACGATTTAGTCCAATTCAAGATGCTCAAGACGGTCAAACAGAACGTTTGAGCGGGTAAGGAACGCGCGAGGATCAAAAATCTTCTCAAGCTCCTCGTGGCTCAGCGTACAAGCTGGATCTGCCTCAAGAAGCTCCTGGTAGGATGGTCCTTCCTTGCACTGCTGAATGTCGCCCCACACCTTCATAGCGTTAGACTGGACAATCTTGTATGCCTCTTCGCGAGTAATACCGGTGTTTACCAGGGCAAGAAGAACCTTTGACGAGAAGAGCATGCCACGAGTCTTATTGAGGTTTGCCATCATCTGCTCTGGATACAGAACCATGCCATCAAGCAAGAACTCAAGCTTTGACAGCATGTGATCAAGAGCAATGAAGCTATCTGCCTGAGCAACACGCTCAGCAGAAGAGTGACTGATGTCACGCTCGTGCCAGAGCGCAACGTTATCAAAGGCAACCTGTGCGTTTGCCTTAACTACGCGGGACAAACCACAGATCTTCTCGGCAGTAATAGGGTTGCGCTTGTGAGGCATAGCGGAAGAGCCCTTCTGGCCCTTGCGGAATGGCTCCTCGGCCTCGAGGGTATCGGTCTTCTGCAGTGCTCGCATCTCAGTTGCGACGCGCTCGCAAGTAGCGGCAACGGTTGCCAGAACACCAGCAAGGTACGCGTGGTGGTCACGAGAAATTACCTGGGTTGAAAGTGGATCGTGGACAAGACCGAGTTTCTCGCAAACGTACTCCTCAACAAAAGGATCAATGGAAGAGTAAGTTCCAACAGCGCCAGAAATAGCACCATAGGCAACGTTTTTGCGAGCGTCCTTAAGGCGGTCAAGATCGCGCTTGAACTCCCAGGCCCAGCTACCAAACTTCATGCCAAAGGTCATAGGCTCGGCGTGAATGCCGTGAGTACGACCAACGCACAGAGTATCGCGCTCCTCAAAAGCACGACGCTTGCAGATAGCGGCGCAGCGACGAACTGCAGCAATGAGCAGGTCACATGCCTGGGTGAGTTGGTAGCAAAGAGCAGTATCGCCCAAGTCTGTTGAGGTCATGCCATAGTGAACCCAGCGGCTTGGCTTGAGCTCACCCTCTGGAACCTCAGCATCAATATAGGAGCCCATGTTAGTCAGAAACGCAATGACATCGTGGTTGGTAACAGCCTCAATCTCATCTACCTCAGTGCGGTTAAACGCTGCATGCTCACGAATCCAAGCTGCCTCTTCGCGAGAAATGCCAATAACACCAAGCTCAGCCTGTGCTTCGCACGCAAGGACTTCAATCTCCTGCCAAACGGCGTACTTGTTCTCCAAAGAAAAGATGTGGCCCATTTCTTTGCCGGTGTAGCGATCTACCACGATGAGACTCCTTCTGCTCGTAAAAGAAAAGGTCGAGTACCACTATGGTACCCGACCTTTGAATTACCTGGTGGGCCGTTAGGGGTTCGAACCCTAGACCTTGGGATTAAAAGTCCCCTGCTCTACCAACTGAGCTAACGGCCCATTATCGGGCGTGGCAATTTTACCACGCAACTAGGATAGTGTAGCAGTTTACTCCCATGCCCATTGTCCATTTACGAAAATTGGTGTTTCTTTTCCATCGGCAGAAATTCCCCAAATATTCAAATCGTCTGCACCAATCATAAAATCGACGTGGGTTGTGCTCTGATTGACGCCATGAGCCAAGAGTTCATCGGGGTTCATCTCAAGACCGCCCTCCAGGCACTCTGGGAAGCCCATTCCAAGTGCTAAGTGGCAGCTAGCGTTCTCGTCATACAAGGTGTCGTAGAACAAAATGCCGCTCTGGCGAATAGGCGTGTTCTTAGAGATAAGAGCACATTCTCCCAGGTACTTACCGCCCTTTTGAGAAACAATAGAAGTCAGAACGTCTTTGCCCTGCTCAGCGCCGTAGTCAACAACCTCGCCGTCTTTGAAGGTAAACCAGAAGCTCTTAACAATCTGTCCAGCGTGAATCAGCGGCAGCGCAGAGTGAACAGTGCCGTTTACCTTGCGATAATTTGGCGTAGTAAAGACTTCCTCGGTAGGAATGTTAGGGAAGAACAACGTTCCATCCTGAGTCTTTCCAGCGCCGCCCTCCCAAAGATGTCCTGGATTCATGCAGATAGTCAGGTTAGTTCCGTTTGAAGACTCATAACGAAGCTCTTCAAACTGATGAGAATTCATGAAGCGCTTGGTTTTCTCAAATGTTGCATTGTGGGTCTCCCAAGCACTCTGAGGATCTTCTCCACTTGCATGAGCAACGTCCAAAATTGCAATCCAAAGCCTGTAGATTGCCTCAGCTTCAGAGAGCTCTGGGAAAATTACCTTTGCCCATTCAGCTGCAGGAACACCAGCAATACACCAAACGTTTTTACCAAAGTCCATGCCGTTTCTAAAGACGTCGCACTCTAAGTTTCTTGCGCGAGAAACAGCAGCTGGCTTTTCTGGATCAATTCCCTTGAGACCATTTGGATCATCAGACGAGAGGAACAAAAATGCTGCACCCTGCTCTGCAAGGGAGTTAAGCTGCTCAATCTTCCAGCTTGGTGTCTTAGAGAGACGCGCCAGGTCAACGTTTTCATACATAATTCTTGAGGACTCTTGATCGCCCCAAATAACTGTGACAAATTCTGCGCCAGCCGCATAAGCCGCTCGCTGAACCCTACGGACAAAATCAGCAATTTCAATCGAAGCATTAATTACCAGCTGACTTCCCTCAGAAATTGCACATCCCTTCTTCACAAGAAGCTCAGCGTATTTATCAATCTGATCAGACAGCGCATCAAGGGCAATCTTTACCTCTTGATCTGTCATAGGAATTTGTGCCATGTTGTTCCCTTCAACCATCAGTCCGCGTAATTCGAGTACTTAAGCACGCTCTATCAAAGATATATCCAAAATATTTCCGCTCAACTTCTACCCGAACAACCTTCTTCACAACGCCAAATTTCAATCTTGTCCATAAAAAGAGCCCCGAAGGGCTCTTGTATGTCTTTGGAGCGGGCAACGGGATTCGAACCCGCGGATGATGGCTTGGGAAGCCATTGCCTTACCACTTGGCGATACCCGCAATTGTGTAGATTTTATCACAGTATTTTTTGCCTTTTGATTGCTTGCTTAGCAACTAGATAAAAGTTTGATGCGTTGTTTTCTGCCTAGCTGCGCATATACAACAAATATGCGCCTACACAAATTTTCTCCGTCAGAAACTGGACAAGCGCTGGTCAGAATAGGCGCAAAGTCACTCTTTAGCATGCTCTCCAACGAAAGGAGCGCTATGCAAAAGTACTTCTGGCGAGAGACCCCCGCACACCACTATCCCACCTCTTATAGACGCCTGCTCTCCACCCGACAACTCCGCCTTCCTCGGGCAAAGCTGCTTGGCGGAGATCCCGTCATGCCAAGCAGCTTCCCTTCCGTAGGACATGCGGGCCTGCGGGCGCGTCTAGCAGACAGGTTTTCTCGCAAACCTGAGGCTCCCCCATAAAGAAAAAGACCGGTGAAACACCGGTCTTAAAGAAGGCTGTTTTGTTGCAACACATTAGTTAACGCTGTGATGGAGCGCTGGGTTCTTAGCTAGGCACTCGTTACAAATACCCGTAAAGCACAGAGCGTAAGAATCAACCTCGCCGCAAGAATCCTTGGTGAGGCTGGTAAGGTCCCTCAGAACTGGTCCATCAACATCAAAGACACGACCACACTCATGACATTGGAAGTGTGCATGCTCGGTTGTTGTTGGATCAAAACGAGAGATATTATCGCCGGTATTAACAACCTGGAGCTCGCCTGCGTCAACAAGCTGCATAAGGTTACGGTAAACAGTTCCAAGAGAGATGTTTGGTAACTCCTCTCTTACTGCTGCATACACACTATCTGCTGTTGGATGGTCATGGCGACCTTCCATATACGTACGAATTGCCTCACGTTGCTTACTGTAACGCACGATAACCTCATTAATTAGTAAGTGTTACTGATTACTGAATACGTTAACACTAATTGTCTATATGTTGCAACAAAAGCTCTTATTTATGCATTACAAAAATCTCATCATACGCAATCTACCTCTGATTTTTCAGTTTGGAGGCACGCATGTTTATCACAAAATCCTCAAAACCTAAGAAGGAAACAGCTGCACGAAGACAAACCTCGTCTTCTGTCTTTCACTTCTGGTTTATTCCTCTGTTACTTGGAGCCCTTCTCCTCAGCCATTTTTTCCTAAAGCCTGCTCATAGGCTTGCTTTTGCACAAGAACCCTCATTTACCGTTGCGCAAAGAGAAGATTTTCCTGGTGGACAACAAATTCCTATGTGGACCGCTAGCGACGGTACGTATCTTTACTGTGGAGATGAATTTAACCACTATGGTGCATGGCCAGGAGCAACGGGAAGTGTGGTTGACCCGCAATCTTATACAAAGCTCACCTCAGCCAACGGCGCTCGCGGTGGAACGTATACGAATGAACAGCTTCGAGCTATTGATTACATCATCTATCATGGAGCTACTGCATCCCAAGAAAAGGATGTGTATGGATATACAGGATGGAAGGCACGAGCCATCACGCAGTTTACACTGTGGGCTGTTATGCGTGGTGAAGCCCATGCACTTGCGGTAAGTGTTCCTCAGACAGAACTTCATCAGCCTATTGAGCAGTTCTATTCCGATGCTATGAACTATGCTCAAACCAACGGCGGCAGTCCAGAAAACGGAGTTGCCAAGCTCTTTGTACCCACAGGAGACAAACAGGTTCTGTTTTTCTTTGGACAGCAATCTGGCTCACTCAAAATTACCAAAAGTTCCTTATTGCCTGATATCACCTCCAATAACGAGCACTACACCCTAGAAGGCGCTGTTTATGGAGTATATTCCGATAAGGGTTGCACCAATCTTCTTGGCAGTCTCACCCTTGATAAATCTGGGTCTGCAACGCTCAATGAACTTCCTGTTGGAACGGTGTACGTAAAAGAAACCACTGCACCAAAGGGCTTTCTTCTTGATCAAACAATTCATGCTGTAGAGATAAAAAACCAGGAAGAGAGCGCTCTCACGGTTACCGATACTCCTATTGGAGAGTTTGATCTACGCATTTCAAAACAAGACTTTGACCACAGCACTAGCCTCGACGAAGACGCTCGTTCTGAGCAGCAAAGCGCTTCTCCCCAAGGAAACGCAACGCTTCAAGGCACACTTTTTAAAGTGACCTATAGTGGCTCTACTGAAACAACACTAAGAACATGGGTTTTCTCGACTGATTCTCAAGGTTTTGTTTCTTTTGATGCAGACCATAAGGTTTCTGGAGATGACCTCTTTACTCTTGGCGAGAAACCCTGGTTACCTTTGGGGTATTACCAGATCGAAGAAATTCAGGCTCCAGAGGGTTATAAACTCCCGGGACTTTCTCTTCAAACCTGGAAACTCTCAAACCAAAACGGCAATCTTATCTGGACAAATCTTTCTAGCGGAAAAGAGAATTCCTCGTCTGAGCACTCCTTTACCTTCAAAGACGAGGTAATAAGAGGAAATCTTAAAGTTAAGAAAATCGGACATACTTCTCTAAGTTCACCTGATGGTTATTCTGAAGTAGGTGAAATGCCAAGTCTGAAGGGTGCCAAAATTGAGCTAACTAATAGCTCTGCTCAACCCATCTTCTACCAGGGAAAATGGATTGCTCCTCACGAAATTGTTACCACAGTAGATACAAACGAGCTTGGAGAGGCGACCGTTGAAGGTCTTCCCTTTGGCTCCTATTCACTTAAAGAGGTTACGGCTCCAGCAGGATTCTCTCTCAACAAAGAATGGAACCCAACAGTTACTCTTACTTCTGAAGAGACTGTAGAAGCACCTGAACTCATTGATGAAAGAATTTCTCTACAAACAATGCTTGTAGATGCTGCGGGATCAAAAAATCCTGAATATACCGAGGTGCTCAATCTTGTTGATCACATCAAATATGAAGGGCTTACTCCAGGGGAAGAGTACGAAATTACTGGAGAACTCTATGAAACAAAGCAGCTCCAAGAAGGTACAGCAGAGCCTGTTGCTCGCGGAACTGTCCACTTCAAAGCTCCTACCTCATCAGGAGAAGCTGCGGTTCCTTTTTCTGTAAGGACTGCCTCACTGGAGGGCAAAGAAGTTACCGCCTATGAAACAATCTCAAAAAGTAGTGAAGAGGTTGCATCGCACACCGACAGTCACTCTAAAGCTCAGACTATTCGCGTAGCTCCTAAGCCCCATCTTCCGGGCACGGCAGACAATGCATATGCAATTCCTCTTTTGCTTGCTCTGGCAGGATCAGTACTTATTGGATGCTCTCATGTATTTGCAGCAAAAATAAGACGTCCTCTTTAGTTGTGTGATCTTGTCTTGCTGCGCAAACAAAGAAAGGGCAGAACTCTCTCTGCCCTTTCTTAAAAATTTGTACTAGTTTCTTGTTCGTTTATGAGCGTCTAATAAGCTCAGTAACAAGAGCTGCAGCGTCAGCACACTGACCAGCATTAACGTTCTCGCGAACATCGGTAGCGGTGCGGCTAAGCGCAGGAAGTCCATCCTCGTTTAAGCCCATCAAGGTAACAGAGCGAACTGAATTCTGCATTGCAGGAGTTGCATCAGTGGTGCCCCAGTCAAATGCGCTCTGCTCAACATCGATATGAAGATCAGTTGCAATAGTAGAAAGGAGTCGAGTCATTCTGCGGTCAGCGCGACGGACATTGCCAATTCCCTCATTCTTAAGAATGGAAAGTGAACCAGCACCAACACAATCAAGGTTAATGAGAAAAGCTCCGCGAATATCAGTTCTGTGCTTTGCGAGGAACTCCCTCATACCTGCGTGGTCAAAATCAGACGCTCCAAGTGCAACAAACCAAATATCGTGTGCAATGAGCTCGTCATCAGAAAGTGAAAGAACGGCATTACGAAGATCATCCTCAGAGACAACAGATGCATCCTCAGAGTCAGCATCTTCACGATTCTCTGCAGATGGAGCTGCTCCGCCCTTCCAATCATCTGATGGTCCGTCGTTACGACCAAAAAGTCTAAAGGAACGGCGCTTTGCCTCAGGAGTCTTTGCGTCCTGTGCCTCTGTGAGACCCTCATCAGCCGAAATGGTATCAAATGGGCTCTCTGCGTCTTCTGCCTCTGGAGAAGGTGCAGATGTTGGAGCTGGAACATAGTGAGGAGCTGGCTCGGAAGATGGAGCTAGTGGATCAACGGCGTCGCCAGAAGGATCAGGAAGATCAAAGAGGGATGCACGGCGAGCAAAATCATTCTTAGCGTGCAGCTCATGTGCAGTTTCAGGCTGAACTTGCGTTGCATTTGCGTCTGCAGACTCGTGAACCTGCTTCATAGTTGCATTGAGCTCATCGTCAACAGAATCATACGCAACAGTTTTGTCAGCAGAAGCACCCTCAGTCTGCTCTTCTTCTGTTGTTGCATTTACAGCCTCTGCAACATCCTCAAGAGATGCAGTCTGGCTTGCACCAGTAGTGTCATAAGCAACGTAGCTTACTTCGCAATCTTCAGGAAGAATGCCCAGTGAATTAAGAACTTCCTCGCCGTGGCGGACGCCTTCCACCTCATCAGGCTCTGGGATAAGTGCAGCTGCATCTCCTGCAAAATGATGAACAACCTCAGGTCGATGACCGGTAGGACGGACATTCTCGAGAATACCAAGAAGCGCTGCGACTGAAGACTTGTTGTTGTTTGCGCCAATAGTGCAAGGTGCAAAACGCTCTGCAATAGTTGCGACAGAAAGAACAACAAGTGGAAGAGCTGCAAGAATACCAACAATCCAGAAAAGGACACGAACTGGATCAGGGAGGAAACGAAGAATCTGAACAAACGTAGCAACAAACACTGCAACTACACACCAACGCGCATACCTCTGTGCAAGTGGTACGTACTTTGCTACAGGAGACTCAACAAGGAAGTTTGTATGTGGGGAGTCATAGTGAGCAACGATGACGATTGGACGGTTACCCTTTGCAACAAGCTCACCAGTGGCCTCGTGCTTAGCAACGACGTTCTGGCTTCTGATGGAAGATCCAAATGAACCAAGAATGTCATTACCAAAGT
>CAUORV010000027.1:0-10989 GCA_963507085.1 uncultured Atopobium sp. | reverse complement strand
ACTTCGAGGACCTCTTTACGTACACCTTTGGTTTCCTTTTTGCCTCGCTTGCAGCTGCCGCAATGATTTTCTTTGCTCGCATGCTGCATCAAAAAACCGAGGGCATCCAAGAGCCCGGAATTATTTCTTTTGTGGCAGATACCAGCTACGGCGTGTACCTGTTCCACTGGCCTTTGTACATTATTTTTGCCGAGAAGACCAATCCCGTCCTAGCTGCACTCTTAACCTTGGTGCTTTCGTTTGTGTTTGCAAGCTGCTCGTTCTATGTGCTTGAGCCAGCGTTGGCAGGAAAATCCCCAGAGATCTTCTCGCACATTAAGCTTGATGGTCAGAAGGTTTTGCGAGGTACTGGCCTTGCACTCATTCCATTTGCTGCGGCTGTTGCCTTTATTGCACTAACCGCTCCACAACTCAGCGATTTCCAGAATGATTTGCTGCTTAACGCTTCGTTGCAGGAGCAGAGCACCATGACCATGACGCGCAAGCACGCGGACACCTCGCAGGCAAGCAACTACAACGTTGTTGAAGGCGTCACGTATATCGGCGATTCTGTTTCGCTTCGTGCCCGTTCTTACCTTCAGGATGCTCTGCCCGACGCTCAAATTGACGCTTCGGTTAGTAGAAACGTGGCAATGGGCGTAGATTTGCTGCAGTCTGCAATCGACAACAACACCCTCTACCAGGATGTTGTTGTTGCCCTGGGCACCAATCCTGTTGGTGGCTCCGATGCGGTGGACAAGATTGTAGACATGCTGCCGCGAGGACATCGTCTGATTTTTGTGACTCCATACGACGGTAGAAGCTCCGATCCAAATGCTGGTGCAAATGCTATTCGCGCGCACGAGCTTGAGCTCGCTCAGCAGTATGACTTCATTACCATTGCGGATTGGGCTCAGGTTGCTCAGGATAATCCTGACATTTGGGCAGGTACTGACTACGTTCACTTTGGCTCTGATTCAAATTCCATTAATCGTGGTGGCACCTTGTATGCGCAAATGGTTAAAGACGCCGTAGATAAGGCAAACCAGGGCCACGTCAAACCATAGAAGCCCGGGCCACGCCGTAAAAGGCCACGTCAATTACAGAAGGCTACGTCAACCACAGTTTATTGCCATTCTTCCAGCTCGTTTGTGACGTGCGGTCGAATGGCAATTTGCATTTCGAGCGTGCTAGATGGCTTGGAGATTTGGTAACCCTTGCGACAAACCATCTGAAGACGGCAATCTAACGCAAGCTATGATCACAATTAATGGGTTAATTCATTTTCATGTATAAATAAGGTTTGATATACGTAATGATGAATAACAATAGATAAATAGTTTAACTACCTTTATTTTTAAGCCTTCAACAACACACCTATGTCAGATAATCTGCTAAATCCGGGGCGAAAAACACACCTAAGTCAAATAATCTGCAAGATATAGAGGTTTTGGGTGCAATGTATACGCTTTTTGAGCAGATTATCTTACATAGGTGTGTTTTCGTGTTTTGTAGACATGCCTTCGCGTCCGCGTCTCGTGCTTTTGCGTTCTGCATCGCGCTTTCGTGCACCGCAATGTGCTCGCACGCGACGCTCCCGCGCGCTTCGCATCCCGCACTCGCGCGCCTCGCAGTGCAACCGCGTGCCCTCTTTCCCGCTTCTCTACTGTGGAGTCCTCGCAATATTTCATTAGAATGGACTATGTGAATATTTCATCTGACAGCCCCTTAAGGAGGAGCACATGGCAGAGTTTGTCTATCAGATGTACAAGGCCCGTAAAGCAGTCGGTGAGAAGGTCATTCTTGACGACGTCACCGTCGGCGTATACCCTGGCGCAAAAATCGGCGTCGTGGGTCCAAACGGCATGGGAAAGTCTACGCTGCTCAAGGTTATCGCCGGCATGGAGGACGTCTCCAACGGCGAGGCTAAGCTAACCCCAGGTTACACCGTTGGACTGCTCCAGCAGGAGCCACCGCTGGATGAAACCAAAACAGTCAAGGAGAACATCGAGCTCGCCTTCGGTGACCTGCTTGCTAAGATCGCGCGCTTCAACGAGATCGGCGTTGAGATGGGCAACCCTGATGCTGATTTTGACGCGCTGATGGCAGAGATGGGCCAGCTCCAGACCGAGATTGACGCAGCTAACGGCTGGGACTTGGACAGCCAGCTCTCCCAGGCCATGGACGCGCTGCAGTGCCCGGATCCAGATTCTTCCGTCACCCATCTCTCTGGTGGCGAGAAACGCCGTGTAGCCCTATGTCGTCTGCTTCTTGAGGCACCTGACCTGCTGCTTCTTGACGAGCCCACCAACCACCTTGACGCGGAGTCGGTGCTCTGGCTTGAGAAGTTCCTGCACGATTACCCCGGTGCTGTCATGGCTGTCACTCACGACCGCTACTTCCTCGACGACGTCGCCGAGTGGATCTGCGAGGTTGACCGCGGACAGCTCTACCCTTACGAGGGCAACTACTCAACCTACCTGGAGAACAAGGCTGCGCGCCTTGAGGCTCAGAACCAGCAGGATGCCAAGCGTGCAAAGAAAATGCGCGCTGAGCTGGAGTGGGTTCGTTCGTCTCCTAAGGCTCGCCAGGCAAAGAACCGCGCGCGTCTTGATCGCTATGAGCAGATGGAAGCAGAAGCTCGTGCATCCAAGAAGCTCGACTTCACCGAGATCCAGATTCCTGTGGGTCCGCGTCTGGGCCAGAAGGTCCTGGAGGCCGATCACACCCATAAGGCCTTTGGAGACCGCGTTCTTATCGACGACCTCTCGTTTAGCTTGCCAAGAAATGGCATTGTTGGCGTGATTGGTCCCAACGGTGTTGGTAAGTCTACGCTGTTCAAGGCTATTGTTGGCCAGGAGGAGCTCACTTCCGGCACGCTTGAGATTGGCGAGACCGTCCAGATTTCTTACGTTGACCAGCTCAGGCAGGGGATCGATCCAGACAAAACTATCTGGGAGGTTGTCTCCGATGGAAATGACTTCATCAAGGTGGGAGACACGGAGATTCCAAGCCGTGCCTATGTGGCCAGCTTCGGCTTCAAAGGACCTGACCAGCAGAAACGTGCTGGCGTCCTTTCTGGTGGCGAGAGGAACCGTCTAAACCTTGCTCTTACGCTTAAGCAGGGTGGAAACCTCCTGCTTCTGGACGAGCCTACCAACGACCTCGATATTGAGACGTTGGAAAGCCTTGAGGATGCACTTGAGCGCTTCCCAGGATGCTCGGTGGTAACCAGCCACGACCGTTGGTTCTTGGACCGCATTGCTACGCACATTCTTGCGTGGGAGGGTGACGACGAGAACCCAGGCAAGTGGTTCTGGTTTGAGGGTAACTTTGAGGCTTACCAGGCAAATCGTATCGAAAGACTTGGTCAGGAGGCTGCTCGCCCTCATCGCATTCACCGCAAGCTCACTCGCGACTAACGTATAGGTGGCGCAAGCGCAGCGCATTCAAATAGAAGATAAAAATAGTAACTATTTTTATCATTAAGATTTTGTGCAATCTGTTTAAGAGGCTAACAACTGGGTATCAAAAATGAGAAGCCAAAGAGCTTCTCATTTTTTGAGAAAAAGTTATGAGGAAAGAGAAGAACATGGCACTTGACACAAACGTTGGTAACATCCTTAATCAGCAGATCAACAAAGAGTTTTATTCCGCTTATCTCTATCTGACCTTTGCAGATTTCTATGAGGAGCAGGGCCTGAAGGGCTTCGCAAACTGGTATGTCATCCAGTCTCAGGAAGAGCTTGCTCACGCACGTATTCTTCGCCGTTACCTGCTTGATAACGATTGGACTCCAACCATGGAGGCAATCGCAAAGCCAGACCTTACCTTCTCCAAGGTAGTTGAGCCAATCAAGGCAGCGTACGAGCACGAGCAGTTCATTACCGCAAGCATTAACGAGTGCTATGCCGTTGCTCAGAAGGCAAACGATTTCCGCACTATGCAGCTGCTTGACTGGTACGTTAAGGAGCAGGGCGAGGAAGAGGCAAATGCTTCCGACCTTCTCAAGGCAGTCGAGCTCTTTGGTGGAGATCCAAAGAACCTGTATGATCTTGACCGCGAGAACGCTGCTCGCGTCTTTGTCGCTCCAACTATGCCAATGTAAGCAGCGACTCGCACGCGGCCTAAGCAGCGACTTGCACGCAGCTTATACGCTAGAGCGGAGTTTCAATAGCCTCTGATTTGTTTGAAGAGGAACCTGATAGCTCAGCAAAGATGGCACCGCCTATGATGCAGGCGGTGCCTATTATTTTGAGAAGACCAAAAGGCTCGCCAAGGATAAGTGCCGAGAAAATAACTGCAGAGAGTGGCTCAAGGTAGCCAAAGACTGCCACGCGCTGAACTGGAATCTTGGTAAGTTGTGGGAAATACAAAAATGATCCAAGGCCTGTGTTAAAGAGGCCGATGGTTAAAACGGCAAGCCAATTTACCGATGCTGGATCTGCGGGCAGCTCAATGCCATGGAATACAACAGTAACCAGAGCAACAATAGCGCAGCCAATGCCCAGCTGAATGCTGGTACCTTCAATACCAGAAACATCTTTGAGTTGCCTGTTACAAATAACCATGACGGCATAAAGAACAGCAGAGAGAGCGCCTAGAAGAAGGCCAGCTGGCGAGAGGTTCAGTCCAACTCCATAGCCAATAATAAGGGCAGCTCCAATAACAACTACAAGAAATCCTAGTATCTTTTTAGCAGTGAGTTTCTCGCCAAATAAAAGGGGAGAGAGCGCCATTACAATAACGGGACCGCAGTAATACTCAAGCGTTGCAATACCAACGCCTACCAGGTGATACGCCTCAAAAAGGAAGGTCCACTGAAGACCCAAGGCAATGCCTGATCCAACGAGCGCCTGGAAGTCCTTGGGGTAGTTTTGAATGGTAAAAGCCTCTTTTTGCACAAGTTTAACCGCGAGCAAAAAGAGCGTGCCCAAAAGCATACGGAAGAAGACAATTTGGTAGCTAGGAAGATTGATAAAGCTTGCAACGATTCCGTTAGAACCGCAGATGATAAGCGCAATTAGGTAGAGCACGGTAGGTTTAAATGTGGCGTCTCTCATCGGCTACTCGCAAATTTCTGTATCCACGGACTGTGGAATTCTGTCGTTACAAATTACCTGGTAGAACAGTTTTTCTTGCTCGCGCTGATTTGTAGTCTGACCAAGCATCCACATAGTTTTTGCAACTAGGGCCTCGGTGGTCATGTCGTCTCCTGAGAGAACACCAGGCATATCCTGATAAGCCCTACCAACCTCATATACACCCAGGTCAAGACCCTCTTCCGGAACTTGCGTAGTAATAACAACTGTTCGACCAGACGCAATCCAATCGGTGATAGCTTCTTCGTAAGAGCCATCGTATGAGGGGATGCCGCCAATACCAAAGGTTTCAAGCACAATGGCGTCGTAGTCATTCTTCAGAAGGTAGAAGATAGATGGATTAAGCTCGGGGGTCAGTTTAAGCACAATGACACGCGTATTGAGCGTTTCATAGGTTGTAAGACCGCCATCTACCTGCTCTTCATTTGGTGCACTACGAATAATCTTGTTGCCACGGATGTGTGCAAGCGGTGGATAATTCATGCTCGTAAATGCATTGAAGCTCAGTGTGCGCTGTTTATGAGCGCGGGTGCCGGCAATAACCTCGTTGCCAAAAACCACCACAACTCCGGCGCTTCTGTCGTCGAGTGCGTAGAGAACGGAGTGGTAGAGGTTGAGTTTGGCGTCGGTAAACGGATTTGCCATTGGCTGTTGAGAGCCTGTGAGCACAATGGGTTTCTCGCTATTTTGAATCAGGTAGGAGAGGGCAGCGGCGGTATATGCCATGGTATCGGTGCCGTGAAGGATAATAAAGCCGTCGTAGGCATCGTATGACTCAATAATGGCGTCTCTGATCTGGAGCCAGTTTTGAGGACGCATATTGGTGCTGTCGATATTCATGACTTGTTTGAAATCAAATTCGCAGAGGTCATGAACAAGAGGGACGTTGGCTAAAAGCTCTTCTCCTGAAAGTGAGGGAGCCAAGCCCGATTCAGTGGAAACAGAAGCAATAGTTCCTCCTGTTGCCATCAGTAAAAGTTTCTTCACACGTCCCCCATGAACTCCAATTGTGCAGACTTTACAGAAAATCAGTCTGTATAGCGCTTTATTGTAACGGGATAGATGCTTTTCAAGGCGAGAAAAGCAAAGTCGGTGTATTCTTTTTTCGGTAAACGAATCTTTTAGCAAGGATTGTTGATGGCAGAGAACAACCTCTTTGGTTTTGGTAAGAAAAAGCGTCCAGCTCAGGTTCCACCTACTGTCTCTCGTAATGGGGAGTCTTCTACCTCTCCGCGTGCGGTACGAGGTCGTCACGCAGCTGTTGGAAGCCGTGCACAGGCGCAGCGTAGGATGACGCAAGATCGCCCAACAAATCCCGTTAACCATGCCCGTGCAGATGCCGCCCGTGCACGTGGTCGAGCAAGAACTGCTTACGGCAATCACTATGGTACGCTCAACCCCAGAGATGAAGCTCAGGCAGCATATGCGGCTAGAAGACGTCGTTCTTCTCGCATGAGACTGGGTCGTGTGGCGCTAGCGGTATTGCTTGCAGCCATCATCTTGTGGGTAGTGCTTACGCTGGTAAGTTCATGTAGCCCAGGAGGCGCTTTTGCGCATGCTCAGGCGCTTGATCCTACCGTTACCCTGACTGGTTCCGTGAAGGTCGGATAGCCTTACGGGCTGCGGCGTGACTGTGGAGTGTCCAGTAGTTTCGATGTGTAAGTTGCTACTTTGGACTCTTACTTGTAGAGACGCGTGAGAAGTCCAAATTCAAATCAACTGAACCGGTAATACCGTCAACTTGTCCTGTTGAAGTGTATTGCCATATCAAAAAGTTAAAGTTTACGTCTGGCTGATCAACGTATTGTGCCAGCCAAATAGGCTCGTCAAGCGAGACCAGGTCAAAGCGATTCAAATCAACTTTGTTGCCATACACAATAACGCGGTATCCTGCTTCTTGAATGGTGGTGCAAAACGCGCGCGCAATTGCGTTAGTTTCTGCGGGGGAAAGGTTGTCGGCGCGACCGCTGTAATCGGGAGAAGGCTCCAGGTCAAACGCAACAGGAAGCGCAAGCTTTGTAACTCCTGCCTCTCTTAACTGTTGCAGAACAAAAGCAGCCTCCTCGCGAGCTTCTTCCACGTTAATAGCCTGCGAGAAGAAGTACACACCTACATCAAGACCAGCGCTTTGCGCACCCTTTAGGTTGGTCTCAAACAGCTCATCCGCGCGAATACCACCCTCGGTGGAGCCGCGGTAGCCAATGCGAAGCATGGCAAACTGAATGTCATCGGCAGCAACGGCCTCCCAGTCAATAAAACCCTGGTGAGAAGAGACGTCAACGCCCGTGCGAGTGAGCTCTTCTCCGTCCACCACATAATGCGCACGTCCCGTTGCGTCGTAGCTAAGGTTTTCCCACTCATAGGGGACCTCGTTTTTGATGATCAGATTGTTGTCAAAAGAGAGGGAGAAAAGTCCTTGGCACGATTGCAACAATGCCAGCACAAATACAATGGCCAGCGTAATGAGTCCCCATGTAACAACAGGATTGTTCCGGGAATTTTGCTCAAGTGTATGCATCGCCCGCTGCTTACGTTTTGAAGCGTTTGCAGAAGCAGGTGTATGTTTAGTTTTAGAACGAGTCGTAGAGTTTCTCGTTTTCTTGCTTTTATGTGAGCTCTTAAAAATCACTGGTGAAAGAAATGTCCTTGTTCAAAAATTGGCTCGCAACACACGTTAATGCCCAGCTTGTGATAGATGGACTCGTCATCGCTTGGAATAATTGACGAGAAATACGCGTCGCATCCACGGAGTAGTTGCGTGGCATCAACGGCTTTTCCGGCCAATGGGTTGGTAATTGAGCTGATAGAGAGCGCAATGAGCATCTCATCAGCGCAGAGGCTGGTGCGAGCCAGCTTAAAGTTGTCCTCTTTTAGCGTGCAAATGGGCCTTAGGACCTCATCCGAGACAATAAACGTCTTCTTCTCAATACCAACTACGTATTTGAGGGCGTTGAGCAAAAGCGACGCTGGCGCACCTAACAGCTCCGAAGTTTTGCCGGTAATAATGGTGCCGTCAGGCATAACCATAGCGCCCGCAAGCTTTCTTGTCTCTTCTGCTTTATGCAAACAAGCTGCATGAGCTGGCGAGAAGTTCTGGTCAACGTTAACGTCTTTCATCAAGAGATTAATCTTTGTGAGTTCACGCTCACCCATGCCCGTACGCTCGAGTTTCTCGGCAGCCCTAAACCACCTGCGTACAATCTCTGCCTTGGAAGCTTCCTGGCAAACCTCATCATCAATAATGCAGTTGCCAACCATATTGACACCCATATCGGTTGGAGACTGATACGGGCTGGTACCTGCGATTTTCTCCATCATGGCCTTAAGCACAGGAAAAGCCTCAACGTCGCGGTTGTAGTTAACGGTAACCTTGCCGTGAGCCTCAAGGTGATATGGATCGATGATGTTGTTGTCGCCCAAGTCTGCTGTAGCTGCCTCGTAGGCAACGTTTACGGGGTGCTTGAGCGGAAGGTTCCAAACGGGGAACGTCTCAAACTTTGCGTAACCTGCACGGACTCCACGGGCGTTCTCGTTGTAGAGCTGCGAGAGGCAGACAGCAAGCTTGCCTGAGCCAGGACCAGGTGCTGTTACAACTACCAGAGGATGCGTAGTCTTTACGTACTCGTTTTTACCGTAGCCCTCTGCCGAGACGATCAGGTCAATATTGGAGGGGTAGCCCTCAATGGGGTAGTGACGGTACACGGCAATGCCCATGTTTTCTAGGCGCGCACGATAGGCCTTTGCCTTTGGCTGACCAGAGTACTGCGTAATGACAACGCCGCCAATAGCAAGGCCGCGAGCACGGAAGATGTCCATAAGCCTCAGCACGTCATCGGCATAGGTAACGCCAATATCGCTTCTGCGCTTGCCGTTTTCAATGTCGTTTGCGTTGATAGCAAAGACAACCTCTGCCTCGTGAGCAAGCTGCTGAAGCATCTGAGCTTTTGCATCTGGAGCAAATCCAGGGAGGATGCGAGAAGCGTGGTTGTCGTCGAGCAGTTTACCGCCAAACTCAAGGTAGAGCTTGCCGCCAAATTCACTGATACGCTGGTGGATTCGATCCGCCTGCATAGTGATGTACTTCTCGTTATCAAAGCCGATACGCATGCGTCCTCCTGCCAAGATTTACTGTAGAAATTGTATCATCAAGCGCAGACTTCCTATACGCTATAAGCTATACAGAAAACAAATAAACAACCAAGGAGTTGTGTATGGATAGCAAGTTTTCACAAACACCTTCTCGTGGCGAGAAGTTCAAAGAGCTGGCACTGAGTGCCTTGCGTGCATTTGGTTATGGTTGTCTTACAGCAGCTGGAATGAGTGCTGTTATCTTTGCATTTGCGTACTTTACCAGTGGTATGGATATGTTTACGGGCATCGACTGGGTGCGCCGTGTTATGTACGTCATTTCTTCTTTGGGAATTATTGCTTGCGGCGTTGGCCTGCTCTTTAGCGGAAAAGAGTACGAGGACCGTCAGATGGGCTTTACGCGCGATATTGATGACCCCATCAGCCTTAAAGAAGGAAATCTTGATCCTCGTATTTCAAAAATCGAGACCAATCACCTTTCGTGGCAAGCCGCAATCCTTTATGCCTCAATTGGTATGTTTGTAGTTACCACTATCTTTGACGAGGTTATGAGCCATACCTTCTTGATGTAGGTATTCTCGCTAGTACAGAGGCAGCTCGCCCGTTAACGGATCAATATCTTCTGCGGCCAGTGGCTCAAACGCCAGACAGGTAAATGTTGGTTCTCCATGGAACTCGGTAAAGCCCGCGTCCCTAATAAGGGCCACGACAAAACCACGAGCTTTTCCCTCGACAGCAAGCTCAAGCAACGCTTCTTCAGAATCAACGTAGACACATACTTTTGCAACGCCAGCATCAAACCAGTTAGTGATTGCAGAGGTATCTTCGTCAGCATGGTCTAAATAGACCCAATTCTGATCATCAGTGACACGAACCTGATCAAGTCGACGCTCTTTTGCAAGTGCCATTAGTGTGGCTTCAACACATGCATGGCTAGCCTGAGCAGCGATCTTTCCTTTACGCATCTTGAGATCGCGACGAATGACAATCATTTGTTTTGATTTATACGAAGAACTTGGCATGAAAAACCTTTCTAGAAACTGAGTGCTAAGTGTACCATTCACGGCTTTCCGATTTTTGTCGCAAGAAAATCCCGAAGGATCAAAAAGACTCTCTAAAACCAAGAGCGGCGAGAAGAACGTTGAATGTTCAGCTTGTTACATCAATAAGTTAAATAACGTCACCTGTGTGGAAAGTTGATTCTTGTCCATACTGCTAAGGTTGACAGAGGAGGTGTCTATGAAAGAGTTGGTTATTTTTGTTATGTATATTTGTGCTTCAATATCGGATATGCGAAATCGCACTATTCCGAATAGAATCCCTTTTCTGCTTACTGCTTTATGGCCTATTTGGCTCATAACAAATAAGGATCAAATTGGGTTGCCCATACGTGGCCTATGGAGCGAAATCTTTGTTATCTGCGTGTTGATTACAGTGGGTATAGTTACAAAATTTATAGGTCATATGTCTTTTCTAGGAGGGGGAGATATTAAACTTATCCTCTCAACATGCCTTTATCTTGAAATAAAAGAGACATTTGTCTTTTTATTTTCGGCAAATTTTTTAGGTGTTATGTTTTCTCTGTTGTTCTTTATTTGGTGTAAATTTTTAAAAAGAGAAGATAGAAATAAAGAAGAAATCACCAGTTCAAGTAGCTTATTAATGTATACATTTCCTTTTGCACCATTTCTTGGATTTGGTGTAGTACTTGCGTTATTTTTACGCTAAAATCGGGAAGTGTTATATGAATTTAAAAATTCTTCCAATTCCCGAATATATAAAAAGTTTTTTCTGCTATCAATAGTTTACACGTTGCGTT
>CAUORV010000026.1:0-11254 GCA_963507085.1 uncultured Atopobium sp. | reverse complement strand
CCATAGTCTCAAGGCTGAGTGTTGAGCGAGCAGTAATCATGTACATGGCGTACAGGAGAAATACGGGAATTGCTCCTGCAAACAGTAAGAAGAGCTCTGTATTACGCCTTAATCCACCTGCTTTTTCCATTCCTACTCACCTCCCGAACTTGTTGTTGACGTTGTTGTTTCTGTTGTGGGTGTTCCGCCAGACTGAACGTCTTCTTTCTTTTTGACCGCTTTAGTGTTGGCGTCATCAATTTGTTTACGGTAATTCTCGACGGTACTATGCGCTTCATCCTCGTTTTTGACGCGGATTCCTTCGGCTAGTGAGTCTTGAACTGCGTCAGGCAAATCTTTTATTTCAATAGACGTAGTTTCAACAAGTGACGACATGTTTATGCCGGCGATTGTTGTAGGAATACCTCGATAGACGCCAACGGTAGTTCCGTTAATTCCCAAGTACCACTCGCTACTTACAAACAGGAAGAACACGGCAACAGTGGCGGCAAAGAGTGCAAGAAACGAGATAAACGTTGCAATGACGCCACGAGTAAGGTGTCGTCTGGTTTGATCGGCTATACCGTCGTCTAAGACATCGATGACAATAACGGTGATATTGTCAGATCCGCCATAGGTAAGAGCTGCGGAAACAAGGTTATCTGCGGCCTTTTGCGGCGTGACGTTAGAAACAGCAATGGATTCAATCTCGTCGTCGGGCACCATACCAGAAAGGCCATCGGAGCACAAGATAATGCGGTCACCATCAGATACTTCAAGCGAGAAGTGATCTGCGTACATGTCTGGATCAGAGCCAAGAGCTCGCGTAACTACCGAGCGAGAAGGGTGTGTACGCGCCTCATCAGCGGTAATCTGGCCAGAATCAATGAGCTCCTCAACGTAGCTGTGGTCGTGAGTAATGCGGACCAAAGTTCCGTGATGAAGCAGGTAAATACGAGAGTCGCCAACATGGGCAACAGCCATCTGATTGCCCTCAATGAGAACGGCTGAGGCGGTAGAACCCATGCCTGGTTTGCCAATGCCCTTGGCAGGAGCGTCAATAACTTCCTGGTTAGCAGCCTCAATTGCAGCGCCAAGACGAACATCGTCTGCGGTACTTGGCGCCTGCTCAGCAATAACCTTAACGGCAATAGAGCTTGCTACCTCACCAGCAGCATGACCACCCATACCGTCACAGATAGCAAAGAGAGGGGTACGCAAAAGGAATGAGTCTTCGTTGTGCTCGCGAACTAATCCCACGTCAGAGCGGGCGCCCCAAGAAATAAAGGTGTTAGAACCTGAAACTGCTTCTGCGTCACAGCGACCATCAAGTGGCAGCTCGCAACGACCAGGAGCGCTGACGGGCTCTTGTGCAGGTGTATCGGAAATATGTGTTGTATCAGAAGAAACCATGAGCCTCTTATCGACGTCCAACACGCATAATCACATCGCCGACCTGGACTTCATCTGTGTCGCGAAGCGTAACAGGCTGTTCGATGATGTGACCATTTACCATAGTTCCGTTTGTGGAACCAAGGTCTTCAAGCACCAGAGCGGGTCCCTGGATGGTAAAGCGGGCATGTGATGCAGAAACGTAGGGTTCGTCAATCACAATGTCAGAAGAAGGGGAGCGTCCAATAACAACGGGTCCCAAGATATCTACGTGCAGACCACGTAAGGACTTGACGCCCTTCTCGACATCAACAGACCAAATAGCTCCGTCTTTGCGCTGTCCGCGGACAAGACCAATGCCTGTGCGCATGACTGAGAACAGGAAGATGTACAGCAGGACAACAAGCAGAACGCGTCCTGCAAAGAGAATTAGATCAATCATTAGTTCTCCCGGAACTGAAGGTCCATAAGACCAATGGTAATGAGGTCTCCGTCGCGCAGAATTACCTCATCTACGTCGATATCGTTGACAAGCGTTCCGTTAGTGGAGTGCAAATCAGCAATATGCCAATCGTGACCATCATAGGTCATCTCGGCGTGACGCCTTGAAACGTTAGGATCGCGCAAAACAACGTCTGCCTGAGAGCGCTCGCGGCCAATGATGGCGCGAGGAGCTTCAACGCGATACGAGCGACCGCTCTGGCGATCAATCAAAATGCAGGTAGCATCCATGTTTGCACGTGGCGTGCCTTGCAAATTGCGAGAAGGACGTCCACCCATGCCATTGAGCTGCGCATCAAGGGAAGGCGTGATACGACGCTGTGTCATAGGAACAGGAGCCGCTGTTGGGATAGCTCCGTTAACAGGAAGGTCTGGAAGCCCGTTTGAGCTTGGAAGAACAGGCATAGGAGTGGACTCAGCTGCAGAAACAACAGGAATTGCGCCTTGAGCCTCAACAAAATCTGGTGGCATTACCGCAAGACCAGCGTCTGTACCAGCAAGATCACCCAAAACCTCTGGGGTTGCATTTTCTGCGGCAACAGGACGAACCACGGACAGAGGGTCTGGCTCTGGCTGTGGCTCTGGCTGAACAGCAGCGCGAGAATTGTGCTGCTGAGGCATTTGAGCTGCAGCTCCTCCGACGCTGGAGTTTCCGCCCAAGAACGCACGCTCTTCATTGCGCAGCTGGTCAAGGGTATTGCCGTCAACATTTTCTGCAAAGACAGCAAATTTTCCAGGCTTCAGAGAAGGGTCAACCATAAAACGAACAAGTGGCTGTCCTACAAATACATAATCTTTTTGCTGAGCCTGAGCAGCCACAAAGTCAGAAACCTCTGCAGTTAGATCAGCATAAAGAGGACGCATCAGTGAATCGTCTTGAGGAGCAACTAAAACGGTATACAGGGCAGGTGCAGTGTCTACACCGTCGATTTCATACGTCTCACGTTCCATCTCTTTAGCTGCGCGTTTGGCAAGCTTCTTAAAAGAGAAGGGCTCTGCGTATCCCTGAGGTGCGGCGCCAAAGACCGAACCAATACGGTTTTCAAAGTCACTAAGAAAGCTCATCTAATTCCTCGCCTTCCTGATCCGCTTGAAGTGGACCTATCAGGACAATTGCAATACATACAAGTACACATAAGAATAACGTAATTAGTACAGAAACTATACTTTCAACTACCCAAAAATTGGGATTCTCCATCCAAGCTGCCCATATAAAGCCACCTGAAAGCAATGAGGCGCAGACAATTTGTCCAAAAACCGCCCATCCGCGTCGTCTTTTTTGGCTTATCAGCGATCCCAAAAGAGCAGATAGAGCGCATGCTCCCAAACGAGTCCAAAACGGAAGGCCCGAGGCCAGTGAGGTGTAGTCATAGGCAAGAGGCGTTGCAGCAAAGCCAAAAGACATGCCTTTGATAAGCAGTGTTCCAAAGAGAAAGCTAAAGGCTCCTGTTAAAGCTGCAGGAAGAGGCCTCATTGTTGCAGAAACTAGTGCTGGAGCTGAAACCGGAGCAGGTAACAAAGCGCCCAAGAGGCAGTTAATGCTGCTGAATTTTGAGACTCTTCCCGCAAACGCCCACCAGATAACGCTCACCAAGGTTACGAGCGTTGCAAACGGAAATGAAGTGCTGGTAGGACTAATGCTTGCCAAAGCGTACACCGCGCATGCAATGACAAGCGCAGATCCTAAGGGCGTCCAAAGGGCAGCAGCTGTAGCTCCTACAAGAGAGCCAACCACAATAAACGCAAGCGATTCTGGGGCAATGAGCTGGAACAATTGGGCGAGAAGAACGCCGGTGACCAGGGCGGTTGTGCCACGCACGGCAGCCGAGGGCAGCCAGGGGAAGCGGATTGAGAGCGGAAGATGCTTGACGTCCCACGTCTCGGTTTCCTCTTCTTCTGACTGTTCTACGAGGGCTTTGAGGCTTTTCTCGCCCTGTTTTTCGTTGCCAAGAGGAGCCACAATATCTTGGGCAAATTCTAAGACGCTTCCCTGTCTCATCGATGGTTCAGGAGAAAGTGCCTGTGTTAGGGCGGCGTCTACAGCAAACGGAACCTCGGGATCCTCTTTAAGGAGAGAAATCTTTGGGCCCTTGTAGATGCGGTCAAGGGACTCTTTAGCCGTTCTACCTGCAAATACATTGGTGCCTGTTAGTGCCTGCCTCAAAACAACAGCAAGCGAGAAAATATCAGCGCGCTCGTCAACAAGCATGCCTTCAACCTGCTCAGGAGGCATATAGCCAACCGTGCCACCTCGAGCGCCACCATAACCAGCAGCTGAGGCAAGTGTTGCCATACCAAAGTCGGCAAGTTTTACCGTGCCTTGGCGGTCAATCATGATGTTTGTTGGCTTAATGTCCAGATGGAGCACGCCATTTTCATGGGCATACTGAAGCGCCTTTGCAAGTGAAGAAACCATGTGTGCAGCTTCAGCGTAGGTGAGATAACCGCCTTCAACGCGAGCTAGAAGCTCAGACAGATTGAGGCCGTCAACAAACTCCATGACTAGGTAGGCGTAGTCGCCTTCAATTTCAAAGTCGTGAACGGTCACAATGTTGGGGTGCGCCAGTAAACAGGCAGTTCTTGCCTCTGAAAGAGCCTCGTCAACAGTAGAAGCAAGCACGCCAGGCGTCTCGGAAGCACCTAAAAGTGGCATACGTTTGATAGCTACACGCCTCTGCAAACGAGTATCCCAGCAGGTACAGACGGTGCCAAAGCCTCCATTGCCCCTACGAGCAAGAACGCGATATCGATCCAGCAAAATCTCTGGCTCAGCCGCAGGAGATGCCTGCTGAGCAGAAGGTGAATGTAGATATGTAGTCTGCGTGGTCTGTGACCGCGAGTCACTCACGGCAACCTCCTGTGTTTAAAGTGTGTTTGTCGGCCGTGACTGTCTATATTCTACCGCTGAAAAGAAATTTCTTATATATCTATTGTTTTTCCATTAGAAGAAAACAAAATGTTGTAGTATTATTCCCTAGCACGCGGGTGTGGCGGAATTGGCAGACGCGTACGGTTCAGGTCCGTATGAACGCAAGTTCATGGGGGTTCAAGTCCCTTCGCCCGCACCATTTGCATTTAAAAAGCCCCTTTACGGGGCTTTTTTGGTACTTATTTGTTGTCTGCATCAAAGTCAGACCAGCCTTCTTCGTCTTCTCCAAAGAGATCCCAGTCGTCTTCGGTCTTTTTGTGGTTGAAATACATCTTTTTGGTTTTGCGCTCCAACACAAAAGAAATGACCAAGAAGAGCAAAATTCCACCAAGTACGAGGAACAACACGCCGGTCTTATCGCCAAAAAGCCAACCAATAAAAGAGTTAATTGCGTCCATAATCCAGCTCCAGAACATGTGAAGGGTTAAGAATCTGAATACAAGTATATACTTGGTAAGCTATAAGAAAAAATGCACTGCCAAAAAGTGTTGATTCAAGGAGAAGCTGCATGCTTGATATCAAATTTGTGCGCGAGAATCCTGACCTCGTAGATAAGTCTTGCGAGTCCAGGCAAAACGCCCACTGGGATCGCGAGAAATTCTTTGAGCTTGACGAGGAGCGCAGAAGCGTAATTGCCGAGGTTGAGTCTCTTCAGGCAGAGCGTAACGCTGTTTCTAAGCAGATTGGCCTTCTTATGCGTGAGGGCAAGAAGGAAGAGGCTGAGGCAGCTAAAGAGCAGGTAGCAGCTAACAAAGATCGCATCGCAGAGCTTGATCAGCGCCGCGGAGAGGTTGAGGAAGAGCTCACCGCCCTTGTTGCAGCTATTCCAAACATTCCTGACGCATCCGTTCCTTATGGCAAGGATGACTCCGATAACCCTGAGGTTCGCAAGTGGGGAGAGCCAACTCAGTTTGATTTTGAGCCAAAGGCGCACTGGGATCTTGGACCCGAGCTGGGCATGATTGATTTTGACCGTGGCGTAAAGCTTGCAGGAACTCGCTTCTATCTTCTTGGCGGCATGGGCGCTCGCATGGAGCGTGCGCTTATCAACTTCATGATTGATACACATAACCAGGCAGGCTTCAAAGAGTGGTGGCCACCAGTTATCACAAATCAGGATTCTCTGTTTGGCACTGGTCAGCTTCCTAAGTTTGAAGAGGACCTCTATCACGTACAGCCTGACCTCTACCTCATTCCAACTGCTGAGGTCCAGCTCACAAACATCCATCGTGACGAGATTCTGGACGCATCTCAGCTCCCTCTGCTCTATACCGCATTCACCCCATGCTTCCGCGAGGAGGCAGGTTCAGCTGGTCGAGACACCCGTGGCATCATCCGCGTTCACCAGTTTGACAAGGTAGAGATGGTCAAGTTTGCAAAGCCTGAAGACTCCATGAATCAGCTTGAGTCCATGGTTCAGGAAGCCGAGAAGATCCTCCAGCTTCTGGGTCTTCCTTATCACGTGGTTACTCTCTGCACTGGTGACATTGGCTTCTCTGCATGCAAGTGCTATGACATTGAAGTTTGGCTCCCAAGCTATAACGCATACAAGGAGATTTCTTCTTGCTCTAATTGCTGGGATTTCCAGGCTCGTCGTGCAAATATCCGCTATAAGGATCCAGCAGAGTTCAAGGGCACCCGTCTAGTTCACACGCTTAATGGCTCCGGCCTGGCAGTTGGCCGTACCATGGCTGCAATTATGGAGAATTATCAGAACGCAGATGGCTCCGTTACCGTGCCCGAGGCGCTCCGTCCTTACATGGGTGGCATCGAGGTTATTCGACCAGAATAGTTTCTCTTTTTAATCAAAATTGATTCAATCTCTGAAATGGTCTTCTAGTGAATTGTGAAGACCATTTCTTTTACTGATTTATAGAACATATGTTCTATAAATTTGCTATACTGAGATCAGTAAAGGAAGAAAGAGGTGGCTATGAAAGGTCTGGTAGAGGTACAGAAAGAAATTGTATTAAGGCAGTTTGTTCAGGGTAGTGCAGCAAAAATTGGATTCGGCCACAAGGAGTTTTATTCAGAGATCCATATTGCATCAGAGCAATTTGCAACTTTAAGAAAGTGGATTTCAGACCAAGGTAGAGTGGGTTTAAAAGATTTAAGTCCACAAGAGTATCTGGAGGTCATCATGGCGGAAACATGCATGGCTGAGGTAATGGATGAGCTTGATGAAGCCGGCATTTCTTATCAGTATTTGTATGCAAACTCTTCCGGTGAAGTAGCTTTAAGACCAGGTAGATAATAAAAAGAGCTCCCGAAGGAGCTCCTAAGTTCAAGTGGTGCGGCGTATAGGATTCGAACCTATGACGCCCTGATTCGTAGTCAGGTCCTCTATCCAGCTGAGGTAACGCCGCGTGCAAGTAGATAGGATGCCACTTTCTGGTTGAAAATGCAAGTCATAAATCAAAATACTTAATGATAAATGAGTGTTATGCCTCTGGATTAAGATGTTTCCAAGGAATAAAGCCTTGTTTCACCTCAATAACCGCATTTGTATGATCAGGCATAGCGGCAAGCATTTTTTCTGCACGAGGTAATTCTCTTAAAACAAGAGCGTCTTTTGAGCTAGCCGTATATTGGTATGTGTCATTAATTCCATCAATAGACAGCACATATTGAAAACGAGAAGTAATGGGATCAGTCAAACGAACTCTGTATTTTGGTTTTGCAATTACGAATTGATAGATTGCGACCATAACAAGAATCGTCATAATACCGTTGACTGTGTTGTTCATAAAAACTCCTTTTCGCAAAAGATTACCGTTAAATAAATTTTAGTACTCATTTTTTTTTTCACTGAATTTTCATATTTAAATATATTTAGAAGAAAAAAGCTCGTTGCAGAGATGCAACGAGCAGAAAATTCTGGCGGAGAGCTGGGGATTCGAACCCCAGATGGGCTTGGGGCCCATACTCGCTTAGCAGGCGAGCACCTTCGGCCTCTCGGTCAGCTCTCCAAAATGGGTGCTTGAGAATGATACCCCGAACTGGCGTCACTCACAATAAGACATTTTACAAAACATGTGAAAAATGCTCAACAACCACGTTTTTTCGGTGAGCGCGAAGTACATCCCATGAAAAGCGATTGGCAACTTGTACTGCAGAAAGAGGCTCTTCTTTTTCTGCAAGACCTATGCAATAAGCCAGAAAGCCAAGAATCTCTTCTGGTGTTTTTCCTTGGTCTCTCAAAACACCAAGATCTAGATCGTGATTGCGTTTAGAAAGTCTCCTGCCATCTGGCGCAATAAGTAGCGGGAGGTGAGCATAGATGGGATGAGAAAAACCAAGCACGTCTTGCAAATAAAGCTGTCTGGGAGTAGATGAAAGAAGATCTGATCCTCTAACTACTTCAGTTACGCCCATGTCAGCATCGTCAACTACTACAGCAAGCTGATATGCAAAGACTTCGTCTGCACGCTGGACAATAAAGTCTCCACATAATTTAGAAAGATTTTGAGATGTTTGACCATAGACTTTGTCTTCAAACGTGTAGGTCTTATTAGGAACTCGTATGCGAGTTGCTGGAATTTTATGTTTGGAAAGCTCTTCACGCTCGGATTTGCTCAGGTCGCGGCAGGTTCCCGCATAGACATATGCACCATCGCTGGCATGAGGGGCTTGTGCAGCGTGTAAGTCTGCTCGGGAACAAAAGCAAGGATACAAAAGTTCCTGTTGTTTCAATTTCAATAGAGCGTCCTGATAGAGCTCCGTACGCTTGCTTTGGAAAAACGGCCCTCTGTCCCAAGTTAGTCCCAGCCACTGTAAATCATCCAGGAGAAGAGAGGTGTATTGAGGATTATGAGCACGAATATCTAAGTCTTCAATGCGAAGAATGAAACTGCCATTTTGGGAGCGAACGCTGGCCCAAGCCATAAGCGCTGAGAAAACGTTGCCTAGGTGCATTCTTCCAGAAGGAGTTGGCGCAAATCTTCCAATGCAAGAACTCATTCTTAGAGATCTCCCGCATAGATATAGGCAAATCCATAGTCTTTTGTTGATGACTTAATAGCTGCCTTATCTTTACAGGTGAGGCCTTTGTGCTGATAGAAACCAAAGTCGCAATCGTCATCAGTTGCAAGGAAGTAATGCTTAGCTCCTTGCTCTTTCATAAAGTCCAGAACGTAGGAGAAGAGCATGCCTCCAATACCTTGGCTCTTTATAGCGGGGTTAACGCAGAACAGAGTAATTTCCCATTTGGCATCGTTAGTGTTTGTGTTCCAATAATCATGAACAAGATGAGATTCGACATCACCAAAGATCTCGTAGTCCTTAAAGCGAGCTTCACTCAATAGTTTCTTAGCTTTTGCTGTTGTTTCGTTTTCTAACTTCTGCCATTTTTCAAAATCTGCTGGAGTTTCTCCGTTTGAGCAGAAAATAAGACCAAGTATTTGACCATCTTGCTTTGCTACAAAGCGATGAGTAGAAACGCCAAGAAAATAGGCGATATCAATAGTTGCAAGTGAGCGACTTTCATCTTTTGATTCATCGCTGTCTAAGTACCAGACACGTTCAACGATTGATATAAGTTCTGATAAGTCAGTATCTTCGAAGGGGACTATGATTGGAGTATCGGCAGACATATGAAATAGTTCCTTTCAGGTATTTTACAGCGGAAGATTATAGAATAGTTTCAAGTTTGTTTACATCTAGTACGTAGTGTTTCGCAGCTGATAGGCTGTAAGTGTTTCTGATAGAAAGTGTCGAACACAAAGGAGCGGCAATGGCTGAGGCCCCTATCAAACGTGCGCTAATTTCGGTAACAGACAAAACAGGTATTGTTGAATTTGCACAATCGCTTACTAAAGAGTTTGGCGTTGAGGTAATTTCAACAGGCGGAACCGCAAAAATCCTCGAAGAGGCTGGTGTGCCTGTAGTTCCTATTGAGTCTTATACCGGATTTCCAGAGATGATGGACGGCCGCGTTAAGACGCTGCATCCTCGTGTTCATGGTGGTCTTTTATGCCGTAGAGACAATCCCGGTCATGTCGCAGACGCAGAGAATAATGGTATTGGCATGATTGACCTGGTCTGCGTTAATCTCTATGAGTTTGAGAAGACTGTAGCTGATCCATCAGTAACTCTTGAAAATGCAATTGAGCATATCGATATCGGCGGACCTTCAATGCTCCGCTCTGCTGCAAAGAATAATGATTTTGTTACGGTTGTTGTTGATCCGGCAGATTATGGTCGTGTTCTTGATGAGATGCGTGTCCATGACGGTGCAACTACAAGGGCTTCTCGCCAGCAGCTGGCTTTGAAGGTATTTAAGACAACGGCTGCATACGATGGCGCTATTGCCGCATACCTATCTGGTGTTGTTGAATCAGAGCAAAGTAAATTCCCAGAGACTTTGCTGGTAAAGGCGACAAAAGAACAAGATCTTCGTTACGGAGAAAATCCTCAGCAGTCCGCAGCGTTTTATAAGATGCCTGGAGCTCCCGCACACTCTCTGGCAAACGCTCAGCAACTTCAGGGTAAGCCCTTGTCTTACAACAATTTGCTTGATACTGATGCAGCTTGGGCTGCTGTTCGTGAGTTTGATGACCCATCAGTCATTATTTTGAAGCACCAGAATCCTTGTGGATCTGCTACGGCGGAAAATGTTGTTGAGGCATACGATCGAGCATTTGCTTGCGATCCAGTCTCTGCGTTTGGTGGAATTATTGCAGTTAATAGAGAGGTTCCGCTGGAGTTTGTTGAGCACTTTGCAGACATCAATAAGCAGTTTGTTGAGGTTCTTATTGCACCAAGCTTTACAGAAGAGGCTCTTGAGCGCCTGTCAAAGAGAACAAATCTTCGCGTATTGGCTACGGGCGGAATCGATAGAAGCCGCGAGCTTGAGATGAGAACTGTTGACGGAGGCCTTTTAGTACAAGACCTTGACCACGCAGACGAAGCTGCAGATAGCTTTGAGGTTGTTACTAAGCGCCAACCAACTCCAGAAGAGCTGAGCGATTTGGTATTTGCTTGGAAAGTTTGCAAGACCGTTAAGTCAAATGCAATTTTGGTTGCAAAAGATCAGGCTGGAATTGGTATGGGACCAGGTCAGCCTAATCGTGTTGACGCCGCTCTTCTTGCGTGTGAGCGTGCAGAGGCAGCTTGTGAGCGCATGGGAATTGATTCAAAGAATCTTGTGGCAGCATCTGATGCCTTCTTCCCATTCCGAGATAACGTTGACACACTAGCAGCTCATGGCGTAACGGCTATCATTCAACCTGGCGGATCGGTCAGAGATGATGAATCTATTGCTGCTTGTGATGAATACGGCATTGCAATGGTGTTTACAGGCAAGCGTCACTTTAGGCACTAATCTGCTAATTCGGGATTAGCAGTTCATTTTAAAAAAGTTGGGGGAGGACACTGTGGACCAGGAAGAGCTAGAAGCAGCTCAGAAGTTTGAGCTTGATAATCCAGAACTTGTTTGTCGTTGGAGACTGGCTG
>CAUORV010000025.1:0-11567 GCA_963507085.1 uncultured Atopobium sp. | reverse complement strand
ATGTATACGTCTTTTTGACAGATTATCTGACTTAGGTGTGTTTTGAACTGACTCCAATTTCTCGTGTCCAAGAAATGGGAGGCAGTTCACGAATGTCAGACACTTTGCAATCAATTGTGGTTTTCTCCGCAACACGCTAGGTTTAACGTTGCAGTTATCGCGGCTTTTAACCTTGTTCGGATTAGTTTTCAGCCTTCTTAATCTTCTCGCCAAGCTTCTTGTCAATAACGACGTAGAGGTAACCCAGGGCAACAAAGATAACAATCAAAATCACAATGGTCAGAGCAACCGTTGGGACTCCCAGCTTGTCAAAGTCCATAAATCCATAAGGCCAGCGAGACTTCTCTTTAATCTGCACGCCAAAGCCCAGAACCAAGACAATGATGTACGCAAAATACGTGAGCGGGTACAAAGGCCAGATCAGAGGCTCTTTAAAGCTCATGGTCGGTTTCTCGTCAAAGAGCAGCCAGTCCAAAACGGCACAGATTGGGGTCACATCGTGCAAGATAAAATTATTGAACTTAAAGACGCCATTTACAAAGACCTCGCCGTGGTCAAGCAGGAAGTAAGCTACCAGGCCCGTTACGGTAATGCCCAGCATAAGCGTGTGCTTAACCGTTGGCATCCATGATTTCTGAGCGGTCTCGGGATGCTTGTAAGCCTGGAACAGCGCGCCCCAGAAATAGGCAACAAGCAGCACGTTGGAGATGTTAGTGAAGTAGTACAAGAAAGAAACGCGGAAGTTCATTCGGAAGACGCCCGCCGAATCACACAGCACAAAGGTGCCAATCACAGCAATAAATAGCTTAAAAATAAATGACGCTTTCTTTGATTTAATCAACGCAGTACCTCCTTCTGTAAAGCGAGAGGTCACTGTAAACCTACCATGCCGCGTCAAAAATACGTAATTCTCAGAGTTAACAGTTATGTTTCAAATGAAAAAGATTCAAAAAAATGCGGTCTTCTCACTTTTGGCGAGAAGACCGTGGAATCGTGAGAAAACCGTGGTGTTACAGGCTTTAACAGTGCGAGCCTAAGTCATGTGCAGCAGCGAACCTTTGTCATCTACCAGCGCTTAATTACTGCAGCGCGTGCTTAATCACAAGAATTGGATGGTGCAACAAAAGCCGAGGTCCTGTGGATTTCATAACCTCTTTGACGTAAGCGCGCATCTCTTTGCTATAGCAATGCGATTTGCATTTTGAGCAAAACGTCTTTGTCTCAATGTGAGGACAGCGGTCCACACGCGTATGCGCATACTTCTCAAGCTCAGCGCACTCGTCGCACAGAGGTTCGTGGGCTTTGGTGCGATGGCACTTCTCGCAATAAAAACGAATCATTAACGAGATAAGGTCTTTTTCTTTTTGACGTTTCTGCGCAATTTCTTCAGGTGTCATCAGCTCACTCGTCCCCCATCAACGGTGTAAACAACATCTGCAATTCCCATGGTAGAAGCCCTATGAGAGACAAGAACCACGGATTTACGCTCAGTTTCTTTATCAAGTGAGCGCAAGATAATTGCCTCGTTCAAGCTGTCTAGGTTACTGGTTGGCTCGTCAAGCAACATGAGTGGCGCGTCATGCAAGAAAGCGCGAGCAAGGCCAATGCGCTGACGCTCTCCGCCAGAAAGTGAGTCGCCAAGCTCTGCAACAGGCGTATCGTACCCCTGGGGCAGCGTGGAGATGTACTCGTGAATTGAAGCCTTCTTGCATGCCTCGATAATCTCTTCATCTGTTGCATCAAGCTTTGCAATACGCAGGTTATTCTTGATGGAATCGTGGTACAAGTGCGTATCTTGCGTCATGTAGCTCTCAAGATCACGCAGGTTAGAGGTATTAATCTGCTCCAAAGGAGTTCCAGAAACCTCAATGGCGCCAGGTGTTGCTGGCCAGAAACGCATCAAGAGTTTAAGCAGCGTAGACTTGCCTGAGCCACTCTTACCTACAATTCCCACGATCTTATCGGTAGGAATATCCACGGAAATGTTGTCTAGAATCTGCTCGTCATCGTACGCAAATGAGAGCTCAGAAACACGCACGCCTTCATATGAGATGTCTTTTTGACCCACTACATCTTTAACCAGGGGCTGTTCGTCCAAAATATCCAAAACACGATTGCCTGCAGCAAACGTACTGGTCAGGGTTGTACCAAGTGCTGCCAAAGCCACAACAGGTCCAAATGAACTCATCAATGCAATGGTGACAATGAAAGCTTCATTCATAAGAATCTGCTGGTGATAGGCCAAGTAGAACGAACTAAAGAACATGACTAGTGTTGCGGCAAGAATGACCGTTGAGGTGATCGCATCGTTGACACCAAATGCCTTCTTAACTGCCTGCTGTCTGTCGCTTAACTGATCAGCAAGCTTACTGGAACTCTCAAGCATTTGAGTGCCCGTGTTGTACTGCAGAATCTCGTCAAGACCACGCAGGTTATCAAGGGTAACCGTAGAAAGGTTACCAGCAAGATCTCTTGCCTCAGCAGAGTCTTGCTCGGAGCGTTTAGACATAGCAAGCGGAATTGCCACGCCAACTACCAGGTAAGAAACAAGTGCAATAACACCTAAAATCCAGTTGGTGCTGCCCACAATAAACCACACCATAACAATGCAGAACACAACCGCAATGCAGATAGGCGAGATAGTGTGTGCGTAGAAAACCTCAAGCAGCTCAATGTCTGAGGTAATGACACTCATCAGGTTGCCCTTATTTTTGACCTCAAGCTTTGCAGGAGCAAGCTTTCTGAGCGCCGTGAACACACGGTCTCTAATAAGCGCAAGCAGTTTAAACGCAATAAAGTGGTTGCATTCCTGCTCGGCATAGCGCAGCAGACCACGGACCAGGGCAAACAAAAGCATGCCACCAAAAAGCAACACCATAGGAGAAGATGAAGCAAAGCCCATAGCGCTGAGCAGTGCATATGCTCCAAAAATACTGATGAACGTGGCGGCAAGGTTACCCAAAACGCCCATCAAAATTGCAAGTATCATAAAGCCAGCCAGCGGACGAACCAGCCCCACCAGCCTCAACATAATGGTGAGCGCACTACGGCGAGAAGTACGTGCAGTTGTGGCGCTGTTCTTAACTTCTGTTTTCATTACGCCTCAACTCCTTTCACATAATTCTCAAGCTCAGTCTGGGCCCGCGTCATTCGTTTGTACTCGTCATTTGTTGCAAGCAACTCTTGGTGCGTTCCACTTCCAACAACACGACCATGCTGCATAACAATAATCTGATCAGCATTTTTAACGTTTACTAAGCGGTGAGAAATTACCAGCACCATCTTTGTCTGAGCAAGCTGATGAACCTGCTGCATAATAACGTCTTCACTCTCAACATCAATATTTGAAGTAGCTTCATCAAAGATGTACATCTGGCTATTGTGAAGGAGGGCTCTGGCCAGTGCTAATCTCTGACGCTGACCACCAGACAAGTTGGAGCCCTTCTCGGCAACTGGCGCGTCAAGTCCACCCAAAGACTTTACGAACTCAGCAAGATTGACCTGCTTAAGAGCGTGCCAAAGCTGCTCTTCCGTTGCTTCTGGGTTACCCATGGCAAGGTTAGAACGAACGCTTCCCATAAAGAGATGTGCTTGATGACCAATATACGTAACGTTTTGAAGCAAATTCTGGTCAGAAATGTCTGACAAACTGGTATTTCCAAACAGAACATCGCCAGAATACGAGCGGAGTTTTCCGGTCAACAGTGCTGCAATCGTTGATTTTCCGCAGCCTGACTCTCCTACCAGGGCATTCAAAGAGTTAGCGCGCATTCCAAAAGAAACATTCACCAAGACGGGTTTCTCGCCATCATAGGAGAAAGAAACGTTGCGCAAAGCGACATCACTAGAAGCTGGAACGGTCTTGGTACCCTGCTCTCGAACAGGCATATCAAGCAGGTCAAAGATCTTGTCCGACGCTGCCATACCGTTCATAGCAATGTGGAAATAACTGCCAAGAAGACGCATAGGCAGGAAAAACTCAGCAGAAATCAGAATGATGAACACACCCTGCCACATAAAGATTATCTGGTCATTTACCTGCTGAATTGCAAGAATTGTACCAAGCGCGCTTCCACCAAATGCAACCACGTCCATCACGGTGATGGAGTTGAGCTGCATGGTTAGAACCTTCATGGTAATACGTCTAAAGTGCTCGGCTTCCTCGTTCATCTGCTTGTGTTTAAAACCATCAGCCTTGTAAATCTTTGCTGTGGTCAGACCCTGCAGGTTCTCCAAAAACGTATCGCCAAGCTGCGTATACTGGCCCCAATACTTAGACAAAAGCTTCTTAGCAAACTTTTGAATAAGCACAATAGTCATGGGGATGAGCGGTACAAATACCAGCAAAACAATGCCAACTACCGGACTAATAAGAAGCAAAACAAGAAAAAGTGTGAGCGGAGCCAAAACTGCGTAAAAGAACTGTGGTAAATACTGCGCAAAATAGGTTTCTAGCTGGTCAACGCCTTCAACTGCCAGCTGAACAATCTCACTGGTCGCATATGAATTTTTATACGAGGGACCAAACTCTAAAAGCTTCTGATAGATTTTCTCGCGAAGGGTCTTTTTAACTCTTTTTGCTGCATAAAAGCTTGTCTTGTGCTGAGCAAGTTTGCAGAAATACCTGATCACAATAGAAATAAGGCAGAGTGCAATAAACACCAACTGCTCTTCGAGGACAAAATAATCCATGAATAGGGCTTGTATCATTCTTGCCAGAGAATACATAAATACAATATTGGCAAGCAGCGCAATCCACTGGTAAAGCACGGTCAAGCCAATGTATTTTTTACTCTCCTCAATAAGGGCAATGAGGCGTTTGTTAATCATCATATGCAGACTTCTTTCGCTTTTCTTACGAACAGAATCTTTAGTCCACTACCTGTTTCATTTACTTTACATGCAGTTTTGTCGTTACATATACGAGTTTGCCTTATGCAACATTTAAAAACAACACACAAAATAGCAAGAACAACTGCTATTTTTGAACACGTTCCCAGTCCGCTTTTGTGAGCATTGATATACCAAGCCGCTCTTCTTTGCCTGTGTACTTATTAAAGTCTGTAATAATGCCCATCTCCGTGAAGCCGCACTTACGAGCCACTGAAGCAGACTTTTTATTGCGCTCAAGATATCTAATAATTACCTGGTCAACACCATGCTCTTCAAATGCATATGCGGTAAGAGCTTGAGCACCCTCAGATGCAAACCCTTGCCCCCAATAAGGACGACCAATCCAATAGCCAATTTCTGCCTGATGCAGCTGCTTTGAGGAATCCTTTGGATCAGGAATTTCTTCAAAATCCAACGACATTGAACCAATTAGATGACCGGTCCTCATGTCTTTTACGGCATAACAGGACTTATCGGACAGCACGTTTGCAAGAACCTGCTTGGAATCTTCTAAAGTTTTGTGAGGTTCCCATCCACAAAGTGGACCAATTTCTGGATCCTTTGCCAGTTCATAGAGCTCTTTAGCATCAGATGCATGCCATGGAATAAGAAACAATCTCTTAGTGGTAATCATACAAGCTCCCTTTAAAGCTTTTTACTACCCTACAGCTTTCTTATACTGTCCAATTTGTTGGACACTCATGCTTTTTAACTTCTCTACTCTGTTATCAACATCTTCTAAGGAGGCTTTTATGTACAGTCCTACAAAGCTTGTTGATTCCTTTGTTATTTCCGGTCTTCCCTACTACGACGCTCCTCTTATTTTTGATCAGCTCAAACTTGGTTCAGATCTAACCATTGTTCCTGAACGCGATAACCCTTATGACCCAGAGGCTCTTGCTCTGTACTCTAATGACCACAAGCTGGGCTTTGTTCCTAGAGAAAACAACTCTCTCTGGAGTACTCTGCTCTTCTACGGACATCAAAACATTGTTACCTGCAAGATTACACAGCTCAGCGATCACCATGGTCATCTTTTTGTCAAAGCAGGCCTTTACGTCATTGATGCTCGCTAATTGGTACTCGTGAACTGTCTGGTTTAGCCCGTCCGTTTTAGCCCGTCTTCGCCGTTTAGCTAGTCCTCTTTCTGTGATTGGTAGCTCTGAAGAATCCCGCTCAGATACTCTTGATATTTCTGTCTGGTCTTCTTTGGAGCTACCAGTTCTATATCTGTTCCAAATGTTGCAAGCCAACCATAAAACGTTGGAGCTTCCATTACAGAAACATGCACGTCAGCTGTACTTCCATCAGAACTTAGATTGTTCAAAATAATGTTTTTGCCAAAACGGTCGTAAACCGAGCACATTACGCGCTCATTAACACGAAGTGTGACCTCAACAACCTCGCCCGAGTACATGCCAAAGACGCGCTCTTGATACTTGTCTATATCAAACTGCTTGATCTGCTCGTTAACCGTGGCGTCAGCATCAGAGACCTCAAGTCTAAACATGCGGTCCACGCGATAATTGACAAAGTTTTGATGCTTATCGTTCCACACAATAAGATAGTAGAAATCGTCAATATACGTAAGTTGAACAGGCGTTTCTTCTCTTACGGGAAGCTCTTCAATCACCTTATCTTTAAAGCCCTTCTTGCGGTACTTAAACGAGACTTTTTTCTTCTGCAAAAGAGCCGTCTGAATAGCATTAAGCGCATAAAACACAGACTCATTTTGCGACTTAATACGACCCTCAACATGGATGCGCTTCTTCAGCGTGTCAGAGGTAGACTTTCCGCCCAGCTCACCGATAAGACTCACCAAGTTATTTGCTTTGCGCTCCGTCAAAAACTTTGACGACTGCACAGCGTCTGCCATCAACATGAGCTCTTCAGCCTGAAACTTCCTGGTTGCCAGTCCATATTCAACAGGATGACGCTGATAAGACTGGATGTCGTAACCAAAATTCTGCAGCGATTTGATGTCATCGTAGAGTGTTTTACGTTCCACGCTTAGCCCGCGCTCTGCCAGCTTTTCAATAAGCTGAGGCGTGCTCAGACCATGATCGTCATCAGTTTCTTCCTCGAAAATTTTTACGAGGTGCAAGCAGCGGGTCTTCTCGCTTGGCATACTGCCTCCGAAGTCTAGCGCCAATAAAAACTCCTGTCCATTTTAGTGGACAGGAGTCGAGAAGAACGCATGGTCAGAAACTCTTCGGTAAACGGCGAGTGAGTCGCAAACAGACCGTAAACCAGCCGATGTTTAGCCCCAAACCTCTTCTGCAATTTCTTTAACCAGCGCAATCTTTGCCCACTGCTCATCTTCGGTAAGCTTGTTACCAATCTCGCAGCTAGCAAAGCCACACTGAGGAGAAAGACAGAGGTTCTCCAGAGGCACATACTGTGCTGCCTCATGAATACGCTCGATAACCTTGGCTTTCTCTTCCAGCTGGGCGTGCTTGGTGGTGATCAGACCAAGCACAACCTTTTTACCAGCTGGAACAGAAGCCAGGGGCTCAAAGCCACCGGAGCGATGATCATCAAATTCTAAGAAGAAAGCGTTTACGTGCTCTTGAGCAAGAAGGGCATCAGCCACATCGTCGTAGCCACCCTCGCAAGCCCAAGTGCTGTGGAAGTTACCACGGCAAACGTGCGTGTTAATAGTCAAATCAGCTGGTGCGGCATCAAGGACGCGATTGTTAATCTCCAAAAGCAGTGCCTTAATCTTTCTGAGGCCTTCCTGGTCAGCACCAAAGAAGAGTTCCGCTCGAGGGTCAACCAACACACCCCATGAGCAGTCGTCAAGCTGAAGATTACGGCAACCTGCGGCATATGCCTGCTCAATGAACACTCCATAGCCAGCAACAATATCTTCAAGAAGTTCCTGGTCATTGGCATAGTACTTGTCGGTCTGCTCACGATTCATAGGCATAATGTACTGCTCAATAAACTGTGCAGGAGCAGGAATGGTGAGTTTGGCAACGGTAGTCTCGTCCTCAAACTGCTGGACAAAGCGGAAGTGCTCAATAAACGGGTGCTCTTTGGCGAGCTCCACTTTTCCTACGAGGAACGTGTCGTCAATCTTTGCAGTTTCATCGTGGAAAGGAAGGCCAGTATTAGTTGGTGAATGACCAATACCTTCAAACGCCCACATGAAATCGAGGTGCCATGTTGCACGCCTAAACTCGCCGTCAGTAATAACCTTGAGACCTGCCTGCTTCTCCTTTTGGATAAGCTCTGTAATAGCTTTGTCCTCTACTTGCTTTAACTCGTGAGCATCAATCTGACCAGCTTCAAACTGAACACGAGCTTGTTTGAGATTTTCTGGACGAAGAAAGCTACCAACAACATCAAAGCGATGTGGAGTAGTTTTATCATTTTTGATTGCCATCATGACCCCTTAGAACTGCTTACGAGAAACCAGTATGACAATCAGTGCTTTACTTGTGAAATACAAATACTTGACTAATTCATATAGCTAAAAACTATAGGTTAGCGTTCACCGTTCCACTCACCTAAGAACTGGTCAACATACTCCCGCATGTACTTCTCGCGAGCTTTTCCTAGCTCTTTACCGCTGCGCGTATTCATCATGTCTGCCAGCAAAAAGAGCTTCTCGTAGAAGTGGTTAAGTGAGGTTGATTTGTGTGAGTGATACTCATCGCCGCTCATGTTGAGCGTTGGTGGCTCATCGGGGTCATACATTGCACGGCCGTGACTTCCTCCATAAGCAAACGCACGTGCGATACCAACAGCTCCAAGCGCATCGAGGCGATCCGCGTCCTGAACGCACATTCCCTCAAGCGTTGAAGGAATAACCGAGTCTGTTCCCGAGAAAGAAACCTCATCAATTGCGGTGCAAATGGCCTGGATAGTAGCCTCGTCAACAGCATGCTGGCGTAGAAACGTTACAGCTCGATCCTTGTGCTCATGCGTTTCTGGAGAAAGCTTAATGTCATCAACATCATGCAAAAGCGCAGCAAGGGCAACAATCTCTTGATTTGCCCCTTCCTCTTGCCCAATTCTTACAGCCATTTTGTACACACGCAGCGTATGGAAGTAATCGTGACCACTAAAATCTGTGGAGAAGACCTGCTTCACAAAGTCCAAGGCGTCATCAATAATTTTTGAGTTCATAGTCCCCTACTCAGTACATTCAAAAAGGTTTCACGCACATTTTTTACGTTTTTTGCGCGGAGTAATCTCTCTTGATTCTCTCTTACTTAGTGTACAGAGCTTCTCTTGCCAACAAATTTTGAACTCCAAATTTCATGAATTTGTTAACTATCTGCTTCCACTATCCAGTTTCCGCATAACTCACATTTGTCTTAAAATTTAATACATTTCTATTGCAATTTTTATCCGTTGCACGTTTATAACAAATGTCGAGAAAATCGTTAAAAATAGAGCAATTTAAATGCCATTTTTCAGCGTACCAAATATTTTGATTAAATTATTTATATAACATGAGATGAAGACGTTTTTTGAAATGTGTTCAAACTATAAAAATCGCTGGTTGAGACAATAATTTTTGTCAAAATAATGGATAATTATCTATACGAAAAATGTTCTAAATTTGTACCGTTTATTTCTATTGTGCTTATCGTGATTCATCACTTTTCGCACAAGATTTAATTGCAAATTTTGTTGGGGTATTCACTATTTGTTAGGGGTAGGTATGGAAAGAAAAGACAAGAATTTTGCAAGCAAAGGGGCAAAGACAGCTATGTCTTTGGTGCTCGCACTCTCGCTGGTTCCTTCTTCAGCGTTAGCAGAGATTGCTAGCACTCAAGAGGTAACTCAAACACAAGAAGTTGCAGCAACCCAAACAAGTGAAGCAACAGCTTCTACTTCAGAAGCAACAGCAGAAGCCTCTACTGAAACCACCACTAACACTGAGGCTACTTCCAATCAGCAAACTTCTGAGCAAGCTACCGCTCCTACAGAAAGATCTTCTCGCCGTGTTGCAAGAAGCCTTTCTTACATCTCAACTGAGCTCTGGGTAGACGGAACAAACGGTAGCGATACCAACGAAGGATCCAGCTCAGATCCTCTTAAATCTCTCCAGAAAGCACTGGAGCTGTGGGGAGAAACTTCTTCTATCAACACCATTCACCTCAAAGGCAACCTCAATTTGACCTCTACGGTTACTATTCCTTCTGGCCTCACACTCAAAATTGAGGATGAAGGCGCAACCCTTACCGGCACGGGTAACAGCATTGACGGACTGGTTCTTTCTCCTGGTTCAATACTCACCGGCACTGGTACTCTTACCATGTCCGGCTTCAAAACCGCTCTAACTGCAGAAGATGGCTCAACCATCACCGATGGTACCTATGTGTTTAGAAACAACGCAGGTTCCAGCGGTTCTCGTGGTATTTCTCTTGGCGGAACCGTTAGCGGCAGCACCAACAAGAGCAGCGTTACCATCACCGCAGACGATAAGAGCAATACAAACTTCTTTGAGTCTGGTGTCACCTTTGAAAACGCTACTATCAAAGTAACTTCACAGGCTCGTACCTGGAATGACGCTCGCAACCTCAACCTTAGGAACACAGACCTTACCGTTGAAGGCTTTGGTCAGACTTTCTACGTCAACCAGCTCAACATGAATGACTCTACGCTGACCATTAATCCTTCATGGTACGGCGCTACGGGCATGACCATTCAGGGTTCTTCCAACATTGTTAACTCCACCATCAATGCAAATGCCGGCTCAACTTCTGGTATTTCTGTTGGTGTAGCTGGAGGAACAGTAAACGTTACTAACTCAACCCTTAACTTCACTAACGGTGGTACTGGTGGTCTTAACGTCAACACAGGTGACGTCATTATTAACAACTCCACCATTAAGGGAGACGGTCGTAACTCTGGCGCTCTCTTTGGCGCACAGACTAACGGCTCCATCCAGTTCACCGGAAACAGCCTGGTAGAAACCCCTGCTACCAAGAACTCCGATAACGGCGCTGGTCAGACTCGTCAAAACTACAACGTTGTTGGCGGTTCTTACCTGATCAAATACGCACCAAGCTACAACAGTGGCTTTGGCAGCACTATCCCTACAAACGGCGCAGCTAACGGCAACGAGGTACTCTCGCTCTTCACCCTTGCTGACCCATCAACTAACTCTCTGAGTCTCATTAATGCCAACGGAGCAACCTACACCTACCCAGTTGCTAACGCATCAAGTGATGGTCAGAAGCACGTTTGGGCACCTGCTGCAACCGTTACCTTTGACCTCAACACTCCAGGCGTTACCGGCGTCAACCCAACGTTTGCTGACGGCACTACTGCCAACAAGACTGCTCTTGCTATGCGCGGCAATTCTCTTGCAACCGCTTCCTCTGTAGCAGACGGTTCCACTACCCTACCTGCAGATCCTTATGCAAGTGGTCAGGAGTTTGACGGCTGGTACTACACCGACGCTGCTGGTACCGAGCACCAGTTCACCGCTGATACTCAGGTCACCTCTGACATGACGGTCTATCCACACTGGAGAGCTAACACCTCTTGGCTCTACGTTAGATACCACAATGGCAACGGCATCTCTGTTATTGACCGCGTTGCTACCAATGCTAGCCGTACGGTAACGGTCCGTTCTGACGCTGAGGTCAACAACCTTGACAATAACTTCAATATTGCAGGTAAAACCTTCAAGCGCTGGACCACCCAGGCAA
>CAUORV010000024.1:0-11711 GCA_963507085.1 uncultured Atopobium sp. | reverse complement strand
AGGACTCTGCGCTGCCATCACTGCTGCCGAAGCTCTTGGCACAGGCAAGCGCGTTGTTGTCTTTGAAAAAGCACTGGAGAGCGGCAGAACTATCCTGGCAACAGGTGGCGGTCGTTGTAACTTTACCAATGCTAATCCGAGCTTTGAGAATTTCTCTCATCCAGAGTTTGTCCAGGCTGTTTGCAAAGATAAGGACACCTTCCTTGCAGACATTCTCTCTTTCTTTAGGTCCAGCGGTCTTGCTTGGGCAACAGAAGACGAAGGCAGAATGTACCCTCTTACCAGGCAGGCAAGCTCCATCCAATCATTGCTGCTCAAGCGAGCGCAAAAAGCAGGTGTCCAATTTGCCCTGGGACGAGAAGTCACATCGGTAAAGCCCCAGCACATTGGCTTCACCGTTACCTTCCAAGAATGCTTTGGTGGCGAGAAAACCTACAAGGTCCACGCTTCATCAGTAGTTCTAGCTACTGGTGGACTCACAACCACACAACTTGCTGAAAGCCTTCAGTTGCAGACCACCTCACTGCGACCGGGACTTTGTGCACTCACCTGCAAGCCTGAGCCCCCAACAAGCCTTGATGGAAAGCGCGTACGAGCACACGCAGCTCTTGTAAGAGACGGCGCGGTGCTCAAACAGGAATCTGGAGAACTGCTTTTTAGGTCATTTGGACTCTCGGGTATCATGATTTTCAACTTGTCTCGCACAGCCCTGCCTGGCGACGTGCTTGAGATTGATCTTCTCCCCCAGCTTACGGAAGAGGAAGTTGCGGCAGCTGTGGCAGCTCACACCACTGACGGTCTTCTCGACCCACAGATTGCTGCCTACCTGGGCGTCAGCAATTCAGTTGAAGCCACGGTTGCCAAAGCTCACAAAATCACTTTTACCGTTACCGGTACATCCTCCAAAGTTGTTCCACAGGTCTGTATTGGTGGAATTTCCATCGATCAAGTGGACACAAACACCCTTGAAGCGCATGGCGTTCCTGGTCTGTTTATTGTGGGAGAAGCTCTTGATATTGACGCTCAATGTGGAGGCTTTAACCTCTCGTGGGCATGGAAGAGCGGGATGGTTGCTGGTCTGGCTGCCGCAAAAAGCGCTGGTCAGAATTGTGAATCTTTGAAAGAGGACAACTAACATGCTGGAAGTATCAAACATTAAAGTTCATGTTGCGCCTCTTCGTAAGCATCCCGCTAAAGAATCAAAGGTGGGATTTGACGCACTCCTTCGTACTCTCCGAGTCTCTGCGGATGAAGTTACCTCCTATGAGCTGCATAAACGCTCAATTGATGCACGTAAAAGAAACGATATTGTTCTTATCCTCACCTACCACGTAAATCTTAAAGGTGGGTCTGCAGCGGAACAAAAACTTCTGAGCAAAATTCAAGGTAAACCTGCAGCAAAGCATATCAAGCTTGCAGAGCCAAATACTTTTGTGCTCCCCAAAGCAACGCAACCTGCTCCTTCAGAGAACCGTCCCGTTGTTGTAGGAGCTGGATGTGCAGGCCTGTTTTGTGCGCTGACGCTTGCCAAAGCTGGGCTTAATCCCCTGCTAATCGAACGCGGAGATGACGCAACGAGAAGAACTGCTGCAGTGGAGCATCACAACCAAACTGGTCAGCTAGATCTTGAGAGCAATATTCAGTTTGGCCTTGGAGGAGCTGGCACGTTTTCTGATGGAAAACTCAACACGGGCACCAAGAGTGCTTCTCATCGCTTTATTCTTGAGACTTTTGTTAAGGCGGGCGCACAGAAAAATATTTTGTGGGACGCAAAACCCCACGTAGGGAGTGATATTCTTCCCACCGTTGTGACCAACATTGTCAAAATGATCGAAGACGCTGGCGGAACCGTTGCGTTTAGGACAAAGCTCACCTCCCTAGAGCGTGCCTCAGATGGCTCTCTTTCTGCAATTCAGATTGAAAGAACCACTCCAGACGGTTCAGTTCAAACTGAAACCATACAGACTCGCACGGTGATTCTTGCAACTGGACACTCAAGTAGAGACACGTATGTCATGCTCAAAGACAAGGGCATCTCTATGGAGAGGAAAACCTTTGCCATGGGCGTGCGAATTGAGCACCTTCAGCCCCAAATCAACAAATCACTCTATGGCCCTGAAGCAACCAACCCTGTACTAGGAGCGGCACCCTACAAGCTTTCTGTTCACCTTCCCTCTGGTAGAAGTGCCTTCTCGTTCTGTATGTGTCCTGGTGGCTATGTTGTTTCTGCAGCTAGCGAGAAGGGCGGCGTAGTCACAAATGGCATGAGCCTGTCTGACCGCGCTGGACAAAACGCTAACTCTGGTCTCTTGGCCAACGTCTATCCAGACGATCTTCCAGGAGATGACGTACTTGCTGGAATTGAACTACAACGCAGCTGCGAGCAAGCGGCCTTTAAAGCGGGCGGCGGAGCTTATGTTGCCCCAGCTCAGCTTGTAGGCGACTTCCTAAGCAAGAAAGCTTCTACTGGACCTCGTTCGGTAAAACCAACCTACCCACGGGGCGTTACCTGGACCTCACTTGAAGACTGTCTACCACCCTACGTCTTACAAACCTTGCGAGAAGCCCTTCCGGTAATGGACAAAAAGCTTCATGGCTTTGCTCATCCCGATGCTGTTCTTACAGGCGTTGAAACAAGATCAAGCTCTCCTGTAAGAATTACCCGCGATGAAACAGGACAAAGTATTAACACTCCAGGTGTATGGCCTGTAGGTGAAGGTGCTGGCTACGCCGGCGGCATTATGAGCGCTGCAGCTGATGGCATTAGGATGGCCGAGCTTATAGTTGAGCACTACAACAGGGCTTAATGTTTGCCTCTGTAACGCCTACGAGTTGCGTGGGCGCTGCCCTTTCTAGCACCAGTTTTAAGCCTCTTGATAACATCATCTGAGGTAGTGCCTTCAAGCTGGCTTCTAATGGCAACAATCTGATCTCTGAGTTCTGCTGCATGTTCATAATCCATAGATGCAGATGCTTCTGCCATCTCTGCTTCCATACCAGAAAGCATTGCTTCAACCTCTGTACGAGGAAGATTTTGCAATTCTTCAGCAAGCAATTCTGCAGGCATTTCAAGAATTGATTCTTGCTGTTCTTCAAGCGAATCTTCATCATCAGAAGCGGTATAGAACTCTCCGTTTTTGCGCTTACGCTTATCAACGTTTTCTGAAGCTTCAGCAATAAAGCCTGCAATATCTGTAATGGATTTCTTAACGGTCTTAGGTACAATACCGTGCTCTTTGTTAAAGGCTTCCTGAATTTCTCGGCGCCTTTTTGTCTCATCTATAGCAATACGCATAGAGTCAGTGATTTTATCGGCATACATAATGACCTGGCCAGAAGCGTTTCTTGCCGCTCTACCCATAGTCTGAATAAGAGACCTTCTGTTTCTTAAGAAGCCCTCTTTATCTGCATCAAGAATAGCTACAAGAGAAACCTCTGGAATATCAAGTCCTTCTCGTAAAAGGTTAATTCCAACCAGTACGTCAATCTTTCCCTGGCGCAAATCTCTAATGATTTCTACGCGGTCAAGCGTAGCGGTATCCGAGTGCATATAATTGACTTTAATGCCCTCATCTAGCAGGTGATCTGTAAGATCTTCTGCCATTCTTTTAGTGAGCGTAGTAACAAGAACGCGCTCTTTTTTTGCCACTCTCTCTTTGACCTCTGAAATAAGATCATCAATCTGACCTCTTACCGGTCTGACATCAATCTTTGGATCTAGGAGGCCAGTTGGACGAATAATCTGCTCAACCTGTTGTTGAGCAACCGTCTCTTCGTAGTCTCCAGGAGTTGCAGAGACGTAAATAAACTGTGGAATACGTCCCTCAAATTCGTCAAATCTGAGCGGCCTGTTATCAAGTGCAGAAGGAAGTCTAAATCCGTGATCTACCAGCGTAACCTTACGAGATCTATCACCCTCATACATACCTCTAATTTGAGGAACCGTAACGTGAGACTCATCGATAATGCAAATCATATCTTTAGGGAAATAATCAATGAGCGTATAGGGAGGCTCACCTGGAGCACGACCATCCAAATGGCGCGAGTAGTTCTCAATGCCATTGCAATAACCCATAGTCTCAAGCATCTCTAAGTCATAGTTTGTTCTCTGAGCAAGACGCTGAGCTTCTAGTAATTTATCGTTTTCTTTAAGCTCTTTAACACGAGCTTCCAACTCTTCAGAAATGGTTGTAAGTGCGTGGGTAATCTTTGGACGCTCAGTAACATAGTGAGATGCTGGCCAAATGGGAATAGCATCAAACTCTCTAAGCACCTCTCCCGTAACATTGCTAACCTCTGAAATGCTTTCTACTTCATCCCCAAAGAACTCAATACGCAGCGGGTTTTCTGCATACGGAGGAAACACATCAACAACGTCTCCACGCACCCTAAACATGCCACGCTGCAGATCGTAATCATTTCTATCGTACTGAACATCAATAAGATCTTTAATAAAATCATCACGCTCAAGAGGAACGGATTTGTCTACATTAGGAGCAAGGCCTGCATAATCTTGAGGGCTGCCAATACCGTAAATACACGATACAGATGCCACAACAATGACATCACGCCTAGACAAAAGCGATGAAGTTGCCTGGTGACGGAGCTTCTCTACCTCTTCATTAATGGAAGCGTCTTTTTCTATGTACGTATCTGATTGTGGAACATATGCTTCTGGCTGGTAGTAGTCATAGTACGAGACAAAATACACAACAGCGTTGTTAGGAAAGAGCTCCTTCATCTCTGAGGCAACCTGGGCAGCCAGTGTTTTATTGGGCTCCATAATAAGCGTGGGGCGGTTGAGCTTCTCGATAGTCTTAGCCATAGAGAATGTCTTGCCCGAGCCCGTAACACCTAAGAGCGTCTGATACCTAAGCCCGTCCTCAATTCCTTGGGCAAGCTTTTCTATTGCCTGTGGCTGATCACCTGCAGGCTCAAAAGGAGATACTACCTGAAGCTTCTCTTCTCCTGCTTCACGACCAAATCGGCGCAGTTCAGCACCTATATATTCTTTATGTTGATCTTCAGCATGAGATGCGTCCATGAGATTCTCCTTTTCTTGTGAATGTAGTATACCCCACTTCCCAAAACTGAAACACTTGTTCTATACTATTTATAAATTGCAGTATAGTTTCAAAGTGTGACGGGTAATAAATTAATTACCTATATGCGCTAAACTAGCACCTAAATAAACAAGTTACATCAGATAAAGGAGATACCTTGGGCGTCTCAGATCTTTTCTCGCTAAATAAAGCTTCAAAGCAATCTCAGAGCTCTACCTTAGAGAACATTTTGCTGCGCTCAAATAATGTCATCGCCTCTCTTAAAGACCTTGTTGCAAACAATCAGATTACAGAGACAGGTCTTCAAGAGATGCTTACGCGCTCTAAAAATCTCGAGAATACCAATCTGCCCAAAGGTGACGTCCATAAGCTTGATAGAACAGGCCGCTGGTGGTTCAACGCCAACACCCTTGAGTGTGGACCAGAAGAGTACGACGCATTTATTGCAACTGAGGCTATTCTCAACATTTCACAAGATGTTGAAGCTCTAAAGAATACGCATGCATCTGAGACAGATCTTCAGCTTGTTCGCACTACCCTCTCGCAGGTAGCAAGCCTCATGCCCAAGTCCGCTTCTCTCTCAGAACAAGTTGCTCCTTTTAGTGGTAATGCTGACGGTAGCTCTGACTGGATGAAGCGTCTCTGGTTTGCAAACTATGTTGAGAACACGCCGTTCCCTTTTAGGATGGTGTATAACTTCTCCTACAATCCACAACTTGATATTTTGGTATTTGAGTTCTTTGTAGCTCGCCCTCGCTGCTTTAGCTTCTTATCTGCAGAAAAGTCAGAGCAAATTGCGGCAGCACGCGCTTACGCACTGCGTGCTTCTCTTTGCGTGGCTCGTATGGCACTTCAGAGCTGCAAAATCTCTCGTGTCTGCATCAATGGCAGCTTGCGCGGAGAAGAGCGCATTGTCCTATCTATGGACTTGAACGAGGCAGCTCTTGCTCGCCTCTTACCCACTGCAGCAAATACTCAAATTGACGGCAATAGCTTCCCACAAGACCCAGCACTCAGAGTTTCTTTTGACTCTGAAGGTTGGTTTAGTGAAGTTGAGCCATTTATGAAGCAAACGGACGAGTGGGTTTCTCCTCGCAGCTTCTTTGAGATGCCAGATTTGTCTGATCGTCCTTGTTCACCAGCAGTTACCGCAGTTTGTGGAGCTCAAAAGGTAAGCGATCTTGGATACTCTGAGGCATCCCGCCGCATTAGGCTTTGGAATACCACTCTTAACAACATCCCAAAAGATGCTTCTACCGCAGATGCAGTTGGAAAATTTGAAGAAGCAAAAGCTTCAACTTCTGATATTTTCGCCATTGAAGGCTTTGACAGAGTTATCCATGGCCTGGTCGAAGGTACTATTGATTTCTCGGACAGAAGGTCTATGGCCGAGAAATTCCTCTTTGGTTCGCCTTTGCAGAAAACGCTTCAATCCATAAATAACATCATGGACGGAGAGCCAGACCCAGATGCTCTAGAAAAGACACTTGCAGAGCTTGAGTCTCAGGTTTCACCAACCCTTGATATGGGCCTGTACCTGGACGATTCAGATTCTATCTACAGGTATTTTGATTCCCTCTCAGAGCGCGTAGCTTATAACCTTGCATTCCCCAATGAGCCAAGAAAACTGGTGCTTATTCCAGACACGTATTTTATGTCTTTAGCAAGAATGGCTCGCGCCTACAACCTGCTTGAGCAGCCAGAAAAAGCAGAACGCTATGCACAAGAAGCCCACAGGATTTCTCCTTTGGGAGTTGATGCAACGCTGCTATTGGTAAGAACATTAGAAGACCAGTCAAAGGTCTTTGAAGCTGCAAAGCTGCTCAAAGACCTTATCGAGCACCTTTTCTCCGCATCAGATGTTGCGCTAGTGTACTATCGCCTAGCCTATATGGAGTGGAAGCTAGGACGCTCTGATCTTTGTGCAGCTTGCTATCAAATGGCTATGATCATCGGCGGTAGTGTTGCTCAACCTGCAAAAGAAGAGCTTGAAGACCTTCTCAAGGCAGACTCTTCTGTTAAGAAACTAGATACTCCTCAAGAGGTTTTCTCGTTCCTTAAGCAAAATGGTGTTCCTGTCTTTGACCAGAAAGCTGTGTTTAACAAGGCAGTTGCTATTGGCAGCGCCTGTGTAAACGATGGCATTTATTGTGTTGGTCAAAACATGCTCAAGAACTGCCTAGAGATTACCTTTGATGATGCAGCTGCCAAGGTAGAGAGTTCGTTGAGAACACCCTTCTAGAGGCCGCGCACGCAAACTATACCCTATTACTCAGAGCTTTGGTTGAACCGAGCGTTTAGCCAAAGCTCTACCTGTGCTTTAAGATCATCGAGACCTTCAGAGTTCACAAACACTGTATCTGCCTGATTACGTAAATACGTATCGGATGGCTGATGCGCTATACGCTGCTCAAACTCCTGGCGAGAAGATCCTCGCTGTTCAGCGCGCTCTGCTCTGAGCTCTAATGGTGCTACAACAACGACAACTTCATCAACCAGCTCAAGTAAGTCTTCAACGCGGTCAAGCAGCGGAACCTCTACAAAACAGAACTGAGCATCTGCACTAGGAGCTTCTTTTGTCAGGAATTGACGCATATATTCCCTGATAAAAGGCATTTCTAGATCTTCTAAGAGCTCAGCTGATTCACTGGTAGCAAAAGCTCTACGGCCAAGCTCTCGCCTATTAATCTCGTGAGTAACAGGATCTAGCAAATCGTTTCCAAAAGCCTCTGCCACGCGATACGTACATTCGCATCCAGGGCGTAAAAGCTTTCGAGAAACCTCATCAAGGTCAAAGCGCAGACCACCTGCCGCTTCAAACATTTTAGAAACAGTTGATTTGCCAGACGCCATTCCGCCGGCGAGAATTACCTTGTACATGTAGCTCACTCCTATAACTGCAGTGCCGTATAAGAGCCTAGCAGTTTTACTTCTTCAGGAGTGTGAGTTACCCAAATTACAACTTTTGATTCAACGAACGGTTTGACAAAGCCAATAACCTGCTGCTTAAGCGCTTCATCTAATCCCTTAAGCGGTTCATCAAAGAGCAAGATATCTGCATCGGCAAAGAGTGTGCGCAAAAGAGCAACGCGTCTTTTTTGTCCACCAGAAAGCTCACAGACAGGCTTGTTTTCTGTTCCTTCAAGTCCAACTGCACAAAGTGCTTCTGTAATACGCTCGCGTGCATTTTGTTTTTGCTCCTGTGAGTGGGCTTGTATGGCGAGCATAATATTTGCCCTGACACTCAAGTTTTCTAGCAGCCTATCTTCTTGAAACATCATGACTGTTTTAGCATGAGGCGATTTACTTACTGTGCCTGAGTCGGCTACTTCAAGGCCGCAAAGGATACGAAGAAGTGTTGTTTTACCTGCTCCAGAGGGCTCGGAGAGTACATATACTCCCCTGCCAAACTTGTAGGAAAAGTCATTAAGCACAACCGTGCCATCAAACGATTTTGTGATGTTTTTTGCCTCAAGCAGCTGCTCAGTTGTGTAGCCACAATTTGTCGTATCTATACTCATGAGCAGCTCTTTTCTAGCCTTGCAGCAACCCATGAAACTAACCGCATCACGATCTTCTCGCCAAGTGCGCTCATCACAATGACTACAAGCGTCCATGCAAAAAGAGCTGGTGTATCCAGGTACACCTTAGCGTTATAGAGATGCTCACCAATAGAGAATGTGGGAAGACCAATTACCTCGGCAGCAATTCCCGACTTCCAGCAAAAGCCCATAGCAAGTGAGGTTGCTGTCTTAAGCGAGGGCATAAGTTGCGACAAATAAATTGCCTTAACGCGTTGCCATCCGTGAATCTGGTACACATCGGCCATCTCAATAAGCTGCTGGTCAGTGCTAAGAAGTCCCTCAAGTACCGCAATGTAGATGATGGGAAGCGCCATCAAAAATGAAATTGAAATTGAGAGGTAGGGCGTACGAACCCAGATAAGCAGCAAGATAACAAACGAGGCCACGGGGATTGATTTAATCGTAGAAATCAGCGGTTCAAAAAGAATCTTGATCAGCTTGTACTTAAAACTCAAAAATGCCAGCAAGGAGCCAACGGTAAAAGCAAGCGCTCCACCAGCAAAAATACGCAAAAGAGAAAGACCAATAGAAACCCAAAATTCGCGCAATTGAGCTAGCGAGAAAAGCGTCTGGATGGTCTGAACAGGTGAAGTTAAAACAATATCTTGGTTGATAACAACTGCAGCTACCTGCCATACGGCAAGCCAAAACGCCAAAGCACCTAAACGAACTGCCGAGGCAGCGCCTGTTGTGGCATTGCCTCGGTCAGAAATACTATCGTTTATGTGCGGATTATGCGCCAAAGTAGAAATCGTCTCCAGGAACCTGTCCGCCTACTGACTGAGGATTAGCTTCAGCCAGAATGCCTAAGTAGCTTGAAAGCGCGCTCTTCATATCTGCGCCATCAATATACGTAATATTACACTTAGGCAGCGCAACCTTAGCAATAGGCTCTGGAACAATACCGTATTTGCCCACAAGTGTGGCTGCGTCATCTGGATGATCAACCGCAAACGCGACAGAGTCTTTGTAGTGAGAAAGCAAAGCGGTCACAGCATCCGGAGAATCTGAGATGAGCTTTGAAGAAATAATAGTCACGCCAGCAATTAGCTTGCTTTGAGGATTGACTGCCTCCCACTCAGCACCAAGGTCAATGGCAACGCGAATCTGGTTGTTCTTGGTTTGTGCCACTGTAACAAAAGGCTGTGGGAGCAGCGCAATTCCCTCTGGGTTTTGTGCCAGAGCAGCAACACACTCGGTATGCTCGCTCTTCCACTCTACCTGGACATCCTCGCCAAGCGTCATACCGTTTTTGCTGAGCAGATAGGACAAAGTGTACTCTGGGACAGCGCCCTTACCGGAAGCGTAGAGCGTCTTTCCTTTGAGGTCGGCAAGCTTAGAGATGGCGCTACCTGTCTCAACAATGTAGAGAACATTCAGCACGTTGAGGCAGGCTACCTTATAGGCACCCTTAGTCTTATTGAACAGCGTAGCTGCAAGATTTGCAGGAATAGAAGCAACGTCTACATCGCCCTGGGCAACCTTAGCAACTACCTGATCAGGGGCATCCAAAATCTCAAACGAGTAGTTGTTATCGGTAATGTTTTGCGCCTCAACCTCGCTCATGAACTTAACCAAGCCCATAGCAGTAGGTCCTTTGAGCGTTGCAACTTTTACCGCAACAGGATCAGATTTCTTAGCCTCATCTTTTGTGGCATCCTGAGACTTCTCTTGGTCTGTTCCCTTGCAGCCAAACAGCGCTGTAGCTGGAATAAGACCTGCAAGCTTAAGGAACGAACGTCTATCCATGAATCACTCCTGACTCGAAAAGTTAACTACGGCTACCTTATCACGTCTACAGCAAAATTCATACGATATACAGCATATCTTGCAAACTCTTTGATACATCCATAAGGACAAGACGTGCCAATGGCGAGAAAAACTAGTTCTTCTCGCCATATCCAAGGACGTACGCACGACACAGGTTCTCGGTGCCGATAATTGCATCGATGTGGCAGCGCTCGCGACCGTGAGTGTTGAGACATGCTGGACCAAATGCGCCACTCTTAAGATCATTGCCGGAGAAATATGCAGCGTTTGCGTCAGTTGAGAAGTGGAAGGCAACCTGCTGATTCCACTTTTCTGGCTCAACAACCTCCTGCGCGCAGGCAATAAGCTTGTTGGAAACTTCCCAATCGTAAGGCGAGCGAATATCAGAAACAATGATGCCTACGTGGTGTTCATTTGAATTGTAGTCTGGACCAATGAGGGTAATGTCCAGCGATACGTATTCATCTACCTCAACAGGCAAGAATGCGCCGCCGTGACCAATCTCCTCGTACATGGGGAATGCAAACAAGGTGTTATAGAGGGGTTTCTCGCCAGACTGTGCAAGCCAACGGAGTGTGTGAAGCTGCGCTGCAACACAAGCCTTATCATCGATAAAGCGAGAAACCATATAGCCGTTGTCATACATCTCAAAATGAGGGTCAATAGCAACAACTGCACCCTCGGAAACGCCCAGCGCTCGGGCTTCCTCAGCAGAAGAAACATCAGCGATAAGCGAGATGGACATGTTGTCCTCGGTGCGCTCCATGGTTCTAGCGTCTTCAAAAACGTGAACGGAGTGGTGGTTGCAGATTACCTGGCCATCAACAACGGAACCATCTCTACAGACAACGTGGCAGGTCTCGCCCTCAATGCTGTGGTAGTTGATACCGCCCAGCTGGCGAACGCGCAGCGTACCGTCTGAGTTGAAGCCACGAACAATCAGACCAATAGTATCAAGGTGGGCATTAACGCCAACAGTCTTGCTGGTATCTTTACCCTCTACCAGGACATATGCAGTAGCCTTATTGTCAATTTGAAGCTCATAGCCTGCCTCAGCAACAAGCTCACGGAGCAGCTCGTGAATACGCTCATAGTAGCCAACAGGACTATCGCACTCAACAAGTTTCTTTGTTGTGTCAATCAAATACTGTGTATCAGTCTCAAAATGAGTCATGAAATCTCCTAGTTTTGTGGATGGGTGTAGAGCTCCACCAGGTGCTCCAGCATGTCAACCATGCTCTCAAGCTCTGGGACAGGAACAAACTCTCTGACACCGTGAGCATTGTAGTAGCAG
>CAUORV010000023.1:0-11775 GCA_963507085.1 uncultured Atopobium sp. | reverse complement strand
GCTTGTAGGCGGCAACGGCTCAGGTAAGTCAACGTTGCTAAAGCTTGCAGCAGGTGTTCTCCGTCCAAGGCGCGGACATATTTACAACCAGCTCCAGCAATCTCAAGGATATATTCCGCAAGATCCTGAACTGCTCTTTACCTGCCAAAGTGTGGGCGAGGAGCTTGCTCAGTGGCAACACAGTGGCGCCTATTCTGATCAGGAAGTTAAGGAACTTCTGGAAGCTTCGGGACTTCTTGCGCGAACAACATATCAGAAGCTTATGTCTTCTCATCCATACGATTTGTCTGGTGGACAGCAACAACTCTTAGCCCTCGTAAAAGTGCTGCTTACAAAAGCGCGACTGCTTATTCTTGACGAGCCAACAAAAGGCTTGGATGCCCCAACCAAAGAAGCTGTTGTCAATTTGCTTTCTCGCGCACAGTCAGAAGGTGCAACCATAGTAATAGCAACGCACGACATGCAGTTGATATCGCGCGTTGCTGATAACGTTTCTCTAGTTTTTGATGGTCAGATTTCTCTAACAGAGCCAACTTCAGAGTTCTTTGAGAACTCTTGGGTATGGTCGGCGGAATAGGTGGCTAGAACCTTAAGAACGGCTCCTCGTCCTGACCAAGCTCCTCAAGAAGCTCATCGTCAAGATCGTTGATGTCGCCAAACTCCTCGTGCTCATGCTCCTCTTCATCTTCCTCATGATCGTGAACATGCTCATTGAAGCCGTAGGCATTGGCCGTCTCGTCATCAAACTCAAGTGTTGGAAGAGCGCTGGTGATGCTGCACAGACCAACTCCTGCAGGCATAATTTTTTGCCACTGAGCAATCAGAGGAGTGGTAGGAACTTCTCCCAGCTCAACAATGGAATCCAAGAAAATCTCTTTTGCGCCGTCAAGCAGGTCAGATGACTTTGCAACCTCAATAAGGTGCTCCGAGAAAAGCTCAAGCGCATGATCTGTGGAATCTGCCTCAACAATGCAAGGCATAAGACAGTAGTTGTCAGTAGAATCAAGCTCGTCGTTGTAGCTAAAGTTTCCCAGATAGATCATGAAGACCTCCTTGTTGTAGTTTCAAATCATCTTATGCCAAAATAAGATAGACCTTCTCGATATTTTTATTTTGACGGTAAGCGTGAGGTTCTCGTGGATAATCGGCACACGTTATCAATAGTCTTAGAGGTTGTGGCACTCTTTGCTACACCTATTATTCTTGCTGTTGAAATGATATATTTTCCCGATTTTACCGCGGTATCTTCAATTATTTTTGCAATCATTTCAGTTGCATCATTTATGTTAAGTTTTGAGGTAAAGAAGCCCTCAGTTGCCAATTTGGTACCTACTGCCGTCTTTAGCGCCTTAGGTGCTGCGGGAAGAATTGCCTTTGCGCCACTCGCGTACGTAAAGCCTGTTTCCGCAGTTGCTATCTTTGCGGGAGCGGTTCTTGGCAGGCATGCGGGCTTTTTGGTAGGTGCCTTATCTGCGCTTCTTTCAAACGTTTTCTTTGGCCAGGGCTCGTGGACGCCATGGCAGATGTATGCGTGGGGGCTTGTTGGCTATCTGGGAGGCCTTCTTGCAACTTTTACCTCAGCTCACCCTGCATCTTCTAAACGCACATCCGTCCAACAAGGCGAGAAACCCCACAAACTTCCACCTTTCTTGCTTATGATCTGGGCGTTTATCTCTGGACCATTCTTTGGCCTTGTAATGAACGTGTACTTTGTTATTGGATTTGTCCATCCTCTAACCCTCGAGTCCGCTCTTCTCGCGTTTGCGGCTTCAATTCCGCTTGATCTAACGCACGGCGTAGCAACGCTTGTTTTCTTGATTTTGTTATGGCTTCCGTGGCAAACATCCGTTAGCCGAATCCTCACAAAATACAATCTCACTGGTAGGAGCTTTAGATAAGCCATCTTTTTCCGTTTACCTAAAATACCTTCCATTTTGCGGCCTTTGATCTAGACTGTATTCACTGTCAGCCCCCAGATTTTGGGGGTAAAAATGCAACCTACATCTATCCTTACTGCAACGGCAAACTCAACACTTGAGCTGCTTGCTCCTACACGCTGCGTCGTGTGCGAGAAACCCGGTCAGCTCCTCTGCGATGAATGTCGGGCAAAGCTGCCATGGATTTCTCAGCAGTGGGCATGTCCTAATTGCGGCGCTCCATACGGGAAGCTTGTTTGTTCAGAGTGTGCAGATAAAAAGAAACGACCTGTTCAGTGGGAGAGTAGAGCGGTCATTTGTGCCATGGGATTTAAGGGTCCTCCTGCACGGTTGATCTTGACGCTTAAGGATGGACACGAGCTTCGACTGGCACCGGTAATTGCTGCAGCTATATTGTGTGCGCTTGAAGAAGCCTCAGCATGGAAAGCTCGTGACGGTACCTCTCGCTTTGATAGCTTAAAAATTGATGGCGTTTCCTTTATTCCAGCAACTGCAGAAGCGTACGCGCGCAGAGGCTTTGATCATATGGAACTTGTAGCCCAATCGTTCTGCCAGCTTACAGGTTTACCTTTGTATGACGTGCTTATACGTCCACACGCAAAGGACCAAAGAACGCTCTCATCTGCTCAAAGACAAATCAATTTGAAAGGAAGTATTGCTTGTGCCGTACCAGTTAACCAATCAAATATTTTACTTTTAGATGATGTGGTAACTACCGGAGCATCAATTAGAGAAGCCACAAGAGTACTTTGTGCCGCAGGCGTGCAATCTGTAACCGTAGGCGCATTAGCTCGCGTATGGTGAGTTACCTATGGTTGCAAACGGCTATACTTGATAAGTCTTTTCAGGTCTGTGGTTGCGAAGTTCTCTGTGAGCTTTTAGTCCATGACAGACGAGGTCAAAGGGATCCACGTAAGTTTACGTGTGCGCACGTAAACGATCATGGCTCGTCCTAGAAGTAAGCCATACCGCCTGTTATATCAAAGAGACAAAGGGTCTCGCAGGCGAGAGAACTAGTAGTGGAGCTATTGCGGTAGCAAAGCAAACGTTCCAGTATGCGAGTGTGGGGTCAAATACCAGGTCAGCTGAAAAGACACCTGTTTAGAAGAAGGAGTTCTGATGACACGCGTTAAAAGCTCTCTTAAGGTGTTACTTCTTATAGCACTAGCTGTTGTTTTAACAGGATGCTCCATTGGTCCTATCAACATTGATTTGGACAAATGGTTCCACGTCAAGTCGGTGCAAGAGGCAATTCAAGAGAAGCGAGAAGCCCGTCAGCAGAAGATTCCTGATTCTGCATTGCATACGGCTGGAACTCTTACGGTTGGTTTGCGCACACAGTCAGTGACCGCTCCTATGATTGTGGCCTCGGAAGGCGGAACGCTGCAAGGAATTGACGTTGAAGTGGCCTCTGCGATTGCAGATCAGTTGGGCGTAGACGTTAAATTTGTATCAGTTAACGGACCAGTAGATGGCCTACAAGCAGGCTGCGACATTGTTATGGATGTCAGAAGTGGTGAAGACTCAACAAGTACACTTATTTCTGGCTATGCTGAGTCTGCAACAGCTCTTTTCCATAAGGGTTCAGAGACAGACATTACTGCTGATAGTTTGAGTGGAAAGTCAGTTGGTGTTCAAACAGGCTCTTTGTCCGAGCGCGCAATGGGTCAGGTGCTTACGGGCATGTCTGTTCAGGGTTTTTCTAACCTAAATGATGCTTTTGAAGCACTTGAAAATGGCTCCATCGATTATGTGGCCTGTGATGCATATGCCGGTGCTTATTTAGCAGCAAACAAAGATATTTCTATGGTTGGTGTCGTTGACGTTCCATCCACGATTGGCATTTCTGTAGCAACCAGTAACAAAGCTCTGGCTACACAAATTCAGCAAGCTCTTTCAGCTATTCAATCTAACGGTGTCGAGGGAGTTATTAGAAACAAGTGGATTGGCACCTTGCCACACCTCTCAACTACCAATAAGATATCCGGTCTTGTGGAAGTTTCTACGCAATCTACCAGCACTGATTCAACTACATCTTCCTCTGAGCAAAATTAATCGCACATAAAGATAAATAGTCTCTAACCGTTTACCGCTCAATTCAATTTTTTATGGAATGATTGACCGACAAATGGGTATTGTTGTTATACAGACATCAGTTAGAAGATGTCTCGTGTATCCGATAGGAGGCTCCCATGGTGGACATCAAGATTTCGGGACGCAAGGTAAGCATTTCTGAGGCTTTGCGCACACACGTAGATCAGAAAATCGGTGATGCTCTTAAAGTATTTGACATCACTCCTATGTCTTGCGATGTAGTTCTCAGAGTAGACAAAAACCCTTCAAATCCAGATAGAAAGACAGCTGAGGTTACGGTATTTGTTCGTAACAATGTTGTTCGTGTCACCGCTAGCTCTGACGATATGTACGTGGCTATTGATGAAGCAGCAGAAAAAGTTTCCAGACAGCTGCGTAAGTACAAGACAAAAGTTGTTGAGCGCCGTCATCATGTAAAGTCTGAGCGCGGAGTTGCTCTTACACAAGAAGATCTTGCCAATCTCATTGAGATTCCAGCTGAAGACCTTGATGACCAGCTTGTTCGCGAGAAGTACATTGATCTTGAGCCTATGACGGAAGAGGAGGCGCTTGTCCAAACTGACCTTCTCGGCCATGATTTTTATGTCTTTGTTAATTCTTCCACTGGTTTGACTAATGTCATTTACCATCGTAAAAATGGTGGATATGGAATTATCAAACCTAAGATTGAGGAACCAGATGTTCAATAAAAAAGATAAAGCCGAAGAAGAAATCAGCGAGGTTGCCTTTGAAGATCTTGAGCCTACTGAGCTTTCAGCTGCATATCATAAGCCTAGTAACGTTCGAATTATCATGGACTCCTGCGCAGACTTTGCTCCAGGAATTGCTGAACAGCTAGGTGTTGATATCATCCAGTTCCCGTATGTGGGACCAGATGGAGAGCACTATGACGATGGCTGGAAGAGCATTAGTGCACATGAGTTTTTTGAGGGCATGCGTAAGGACAAAAAGCTACGCTACACCACCTCTGCAATTACTCCTGGTCATTACCTTGAGGTCTTTGAGCGCGCTGCAAAGCAGGGTACTCCAACGGTGTATCTTTGCTTTACCTCAGCTCTCTCTTCATCGTTCTATGCAGCTGAGCAAGCAGCAGATATGGTAAGAGAGAAATACCCAGACTTTGAGATTTACGTAGTCGACAATGGTGCACCTTCGTCTGCAGCTCAGCTTTTGGGTCTTGAAGCAGTACATCAGGCCAATAAGGGTCTCTCGGCAAAAGAGATTGCCGAGTGGGCAGCAGATGCGCGTAACTATATTCATGGCTACTTAACACTTGAGACCTTGGATGCTCTTGCTGCGGGCGGTCGTATTCCTGCTGCTGCTGCAAATATTGGCGGCAAGCTTGATGTAAAGCCAGAGCTTACCTATGACTCAACAGGAGCTCTTACCGTCAAGACAGTGTGCAGAGGCCGCAAGAAGGCACTCAAGTCTCTTATCCAGGACTTTAGAGATAGCTATTCTCATGACACCTCGCTTCCTGTTGGCATTATTTCTGCAGACGCACAGAAGGACGCTAATTGGTTAGAGGCTCAGATTCGTAAAGAGAAGGGCTGCGAGGGACTTACCATTATTCATAGCCAGGTAGGACCAGTCATTGGTGCTCACGTTGGACCAGGCATGGTGGCTATTGTCTTCTGGGGAACTGACCGCCGCGAGAAGCTTTCGCTTTCTGACCGAATTGCTAACAGGGTTCGTAAATCTAATTAACGGGTACAAGGTATGGGGTCGCTCTTTGGAGCGGCCCCAGTTTGTATATTTATTTCAGTCTGAAAGGACTCATACATGGCACTGAGCAAGAATGCAAAGGTTGCTTTTATTGGAACAGGCATTATGGGCGCTCCTATTGCAGAGCACCTTATTTCTGCTGGTTATGACGTTACTGTTTACAACAGAACACCAGAGAAAGCACAAAAGCTTGTCTCGTTGGGCGCTCACGCTGCAGAGAGTGTGGCAGATGCTGCAAAAGACGCTGACGTTGTCTTTACCATGGTTGGTTATCCAACTGACGTTGAAGACGTTTACTTGGCAACAGACGGTCTTATCCGCGTTGCTAAGAAGGGCGCTTACCTTATTGATCTGACTACTTCTTCATCTCAACTTGCACGTGACATCCATGACGCTGCTGAGATTGAGGGAAAGCATGCATTTGACTGTCCTGTTACCGGTGGCCAGAAGGGCGCTCAGGACGGTACGCTCACCCTGATTATTGGTGCAACCGAGAACGACGTTGAGCCAGTACGCGCACTTCTCGAGACCTTCTCGGCAAAGATTTTCTGCATGGGTGGCGCTGGCAAGGGACAGACTGCAAAGCTTTGTAACCAGGTTTCTCTTGCTTCCTGCATGATTGGCTACGCCGACGCAATGGCTCTGGCAGAGCAGGGCGGACTTGACGTTGAGCAGATGCTTGAGGTTGTTGCCAGCGGCATGGGTTCTTCTCGCGCACTTAAAGAGCTTGCTCCTAAGTCGCTTGAGGGGGACTTCCAGCCAGGATTTTTGGCCGAGCACTTCCGCAAGGATATTGCGCTTGCTCTTGCTCAGTCTGAGGACCTTGAGATTACCCTCCCTGGTGCAGAAACCGCCTTTACCCTCTATGACATGCTGTGCCAGATTGGCGGCGCTCGTAAGGGTACTCAGGCAATCTCGCTGCTCTATGCTGACGAGGCTACGAGCACTGCAGCTGGTCTTGACTGGTCGCTCCTCGAGAGCCAGGAAGATGAGGGTGAGCATGAGTGCTGCTGTGGTCATGACCATGAAGATGGCGATCACGAGTGTGAGTGTCATGGTCACGGACATTATCATGAGCATGAAGGTCACGAGCACGGTCATGACGGCCACTGCTGCCACTAAGAGCTAGCCGCAAAGGAACCCAGGTTATGAGTGATATTTCTACTCCTCAGAGCTCTATTGCGGTTTTCATCGATTATGAAAATTTGGCACTAGGAACAGGCAAAAGAAAGAAAAACGGCCACCAAGAACCAGGTCATCTTCCAGAGATGAAGCTCATTATGGAGAGGCTGGTTGATAAGGGTCGTATTACTGCTAAGCGCGCATATTGCGATTGGCAGCGCTTTCCAAATGCAATTACACCCCTGCATGAGCTTGGTATTGAGCTCATTGAGATTCCCGATAGGGCTTATACCGGCAAGAACTCTGCCGATATTAGACTTGCGGTGGACGCTGTTGAGATGTGTCTTACTAAAGACCACATTGACACATTCGCTGTGCTTTCTGGTGACTCGGACTTCTCGCCACTTGTGGCAAAGCTTAAAGAGGCTGGTAAAACGGTCATTGGCGTTGGTATGAAGGAGTCTACCAGCTCGCTTCTTGCTGAAGTTTGTGACGAGTTTATCTTCTACGAGGATATTTTGAGTTCTGGCAGAATTCCAGACTTTAAAGAGAAGGTACCTGTCGAGAAACACGACTGCTATCAGCTTTTATTTGAGACTATTGAGTCTTTGGAACGCGAAAGCGAAACATTTATTTATGCGTCTCGTTTAAAAGAGACTATGCGAAGGAAGCGTCCACAGTTTGCTGAGGCAACTTATGGATATCGTTCGTTTACTTCTCTTTTACGTGAAGCATCAAGCCTTGGATTTATTAAAATTCATGAGGATCAAAAAAGCGGCACCGTTGTCGTAGACGGATTTAGAGAATAAAGGGTGTTTTAGAGAGGATTTAGGTTTCATGGCAGAAAAGAAAGAAACTGCTCAGAAGCCAAAAAAGGCTTCAACTAAGGCAACCGCAAAAGCGGGCTCTACAAAGGCGCCAAAAGAAGAAAAGCAACCTGCTAAGAAGGCTACTAAAAAGCCAACTATGGCACAGATGAAAAAAGTGAATGCACTGGTCATCGCTTTGTCTGATGCTAGTAGGCGTGCTCGTCAAGACGCATCTCATGAGCTTGCGGAGCTAGCCCATATTGCTCCTCTTGCCTTTGAAGAGCACATCGATTCTCTTATTGATGCACTGTATAGACCAGAGGCTCAGACTCGTTGGGAAGTGCTAGATGCACTTGCTCATTTGAGTGAGCATTTTGGTGACCAGGTCTTTAAAGCATTTGATGCCGCTGAGGCTTCTTTGTTTGATGACGACTCGGCAACGGTGCGTCTAGCAGCATTTTTGTTCCTCTGCCAGTACGGCGCAACTTCTGCAAAGCATTCTGATGAGGCATGGCCACTTCTGGATGAGGCGGTTCAGTGCTATCACGGAGATGCTGAGTACCATGACATGCTCCAGGGTCTTCTCGCCTTAGCACATGGAACTATTTCCAAGGACGTGAAGAAGGCATTGTCGCAGCGTATGAAGTTTGATGCGGAAAATGCCACTGGATATATTAAGCAGTATTCTGAAGAGATTGTTGCAGCTACCAAGTAATTTGATTTGCTTGTAAATGACTGTGTACAAACGGGGGAGTTTACTGGTTGTATGTTTTATGCATGCTAATAAGAGTAAACTACAGGTTTGTATTATGTACGCATAGTTGCATTAAGCGATGAAAGGCAAGGATATGCCATCTATTGATGTAAAAAAGAACTCAAAGATCTTTATCGGAGTAGGCGCAGTTGTACTGTTTGCTCTTGGAATTGTCATCGGTCGCTTCCTTCTGGGCGGTGGCGGAGCTACTGGTTCTTTGAACGGTCGCACCACACTTTCTGAGGGTGAGCTCAACACTCCTATTGCTTCTTATACCTATAACGGTCAGACCAAAGAAGTGACTGCTCGTGAGGTTATTGAGAACACTTCCGGTCTTGACGCTGCAAAGCAGTCTGACGGCACCTATGCTGTTCCAGCAGCCGATAAGATCATTGGCTATGTTCGCAATGCTCTTGTTGTTGCTGAGGCTCAGAGCAAGGGTATTACCGTCACTGATGACGAGGTCAACAATTACATGCAGACCAACTTCAAGACTACTGATGTTAGCCAGGTTGCTTCTGCATACAAGCTCTCTGAAGACGTTGCAAAGAAGCTCATCCATGATGCTGTCATCATGAAGAAGTATCGTGATAGTGTTCTGACTACAACCCTTCCAGATGCTCCACAGGCTCCAACTGCACCTGAGGACGGCAACTCCGAGACTACAAGCCAGGAGTACGCTCAGTACATCATTGGTCTTGCTGGTGATGAGTGGGATGCTAAGAACAACACTTGGGCTTCCCAGGATGGCGATTACTACAAGCAGCTCTCTGCATACTCAATCTCCAATGATTCCGCCTCTTATGCAGCTGCTCAGACCGCTTATCAGGTTGCAATGAGCAAGTACTCTGCTGTTGCAAGCAAGGCATCTCAGGAGTGGTCACAGAAGATTAACGAGATTCTTGGTAAGGCATCTATCGCTGTTTATTCTCTTGCTCTCTAGGATCTGAAAAGCAATGAAAGTTGCTATTAGCGCTTGTTTACTTGGCCTCCCCGTCAGATATGACGGAGGGGCCAAGCCTGTTTCTGCAGTACAAAAGCTGGCAGAAAAAGTAAACGTTACAAAGATCTGCCCCGAGACTTCCTCAGGTCTTCCTGTGCCTCGTCCGCCTGCGGAACAGCGAGAAGGACGTGTTTGGCTCAAGGATGGCTCAGATGTAACGGAAGATTTTGAACGAGGATCTAAGATTGCTCTTAGTGCCGTTACGTCTTCTGACATAACGCTCGCCGTTTTGAAGGCAAAGAGCCCGTCTTGTGGCGTGCATGAGATTTATGATGGTACGTACTCAGGAAAGCTTGTTTCTGGCGAGGGAACACTTACTCGTCACCTCTTAGAGGAGGGGATTTGCGTGGTTACCGAGAAAACCATTGAGAATGTAAGCCCATCTGTTGAGCATCCTGTTGCTCTTATTTTGGGAACCGGACTTGGTCATCTTGCTGATTTGGTAAAGCCAGTCCGTCGTATTGATTATCGTGACATTCCAGGTTTCCCTGTTGACGCTTCTCCTATGGCTGGTCACAGCTTTGAGGCAACTATTGGTACTATCGACGGCGTGCCTGTAGTTGTTTATCCTGGTCGTGTGCACCTCTATCAGGGTTATTCTGCAGCTGAGGTAACCTCTCTTGTTCAACATGCTCATCACCTGGGCTGCAAAGATATTATTTTTGCAGGTGCAACAGGTGCTGTTTCTGGAAACGCAAAGACTGGTCTTGGCGTTATTACTGATCAGATTAACCTCACGGGAACCAATCCGCTTGCAGAGTGGGCAGGCCTTCGCGATGTCGAGACCCCATTTGTAGATATGAATGATGCCTTCTCGCCTTATCTAAGAACGCTTGCACGTGGCGTAGCGGATGACCTTAAAATTGAGCTCAATGAGGGTGTTTTTGCTGGTCTTTTGGGACCAAACTTTGAGACTCCTGCAGAGGTTGCTATGCTTCGCAGCTTTGGCGTCTCATACGTTGGCGTTTCCACAGCTCTTGAAGTCATTATGGCTCGCGCTCTTGAAATGAATGTGTTGGCTCTGACGCTTGCAGCAAACCCAGCTGGAGCTCACGGAACTACGCATAAGAGCGTTCAAGAGGCATCTGAGAAGTATGCAAATGATCTTGAGCGCCTTGTTCGTGGTGTTCTCGGGCTTCTTTAGTATTTCTGCTTGAATAATACAGGGCTTCCCCGTATAGTTGTTAGCGCGCTTTTGCACGCCAGCATAGCTCAGTTGGTAGAGCACCGCTCTCGTAAAGCGGGGGTCATCAGTTCGATCCTGGTTGCTGGCACCATCAACTACTAATAGCCGCCTTGTGCGGCTATTTTTATGCCTATCTAAATCCATGTGAAACAACTGCAACGTGATGGGTATAGACAAAGTAGTAGTAATTACTAACAAAAGGAGTTTTTATGGCTACTCAGAATCTTGAGCTTTTCTATAAGCCAACCTGCCCATACTGCCACAAGGTCATGTCCTTTATGGAGCAGAACAACATTGAGCTTCCTATGCACGATATCGTTGCTGATGACGCAGCTCGCGAGCGCCTTATTGAGGTTGGCGGTAAGCGCCAGGTCCCATGTCTGTTCATTGACGGTAAGGCAATGTATGAGTCCGGCGACATCATTAACTACCTCTCTGAGGTCTTCCACGTTTCTGGTTCAAACGATGACTCAGACGATGGCTCCGCTGCAGCTGCTTGCACCATCGGTGGTGCTTGCTCCTTCTAAGATTGTTGTCGAGAAACCCGTCAAGCAGTAGGTTTTCTCGCCTTATGTACACAAATCCCTCTGTTCCAGGATATGGAGCAGAGGGATTTTGCGTTAGAAAACGGGGTGGTTTATAGCTCTTCAGCCTTGACCGCGTTGGTTAGCTCTTTAGGCGTGCTACAGCGTATTCGCTAATGAGTAGCAAGAAGAGGATAAGGATAGAGGAGAAGCTACCAATAACTGCGCCGTTAAGACCAGTAAAGCTGACCATCATCCAGATAATAGGAATGGATACAGCAAATGAAATGAGGTAAGCGCGCGTAACGGCTTTTTGAACTCGCATGATGGTGATGAGCTGGTATAAAAAGTCGATCGCAGCACAAAGTCCACCCGTGGCCACCATAATGCGTGCAAGTCCACGATATTGCTCAAAATCAACGCCATACAAGAAGCCGTTAAGAGGAATGCCAATGAACTCGACAAATGCAGCGGTACCTATGGTGACTACGGCAATGGCTCCAAACATTGCAAGTACCATTACGCCAAAGCGTTTCTTATTAGCCGGATTATGAATTGAGGTTTCTAGCAAACTAGCAAGTTTGAAGAGCTGTGGCCTGTAGATGAGTGTAGAGATCATCA